>JBDHAI010000071.1:0-14163 GCA_039588155.1 Gemmatimonadota bacterium
GTGAGCGGAATGCTCAGGCGCTCGGCCTCGTACTCCACGGCATGCGAGCACGGCACCCCGAGGATATCGGCCAGCTGACCGCTTCGGATCAGCTCGGAGATCCGCTGCACGGCATACAGGGCGGTGCTCCCGTGACCCAGCCCCACCACCATGCCGGATTCGACATACTTAACCGCCTGCTCGGCGGCCTGCTTCTTGTAAACGTCAGCCTTGCTCATATCCATTTCAGCCCGCGGCGCCGCGAGCTACTCCTCGCTACGCAGGTTGCCGCTTACGAAGTCGACCAGTCGTCTGAAGTATTCCTGGCCACCGACCACCAACGTATCGTTGTGCCCGGCGCCGCGAATCTCGTACCACTCCTTCGGCTCGGGACTCGCCTCGTAGAGCCGGCGGCCCAAATCCACGGGCACGATAGTATCCACATCGCCGTGGATGAAGAGGACCGGCGCCTTAAGCCGTGCGACCTTCGAGAGCGAATCGAACTGATGCGTGAGCGCACGACCCAAGAGCGACAGCAGCCAGCCGTAGTGAACCCGGCCCAGTTCGTGGGCCGACGTGAAGGCGGACTCTACGATTATCGCACCGCAACGCTGCTTCGTCCCCAGCTCGATGGCAACCGTCGAGCCCAACGAGCGGCCGAACAATACGAGGCGTGCCGCATCGGCACCGCGCTCCTCGACCAGGTAGCGGTAGGCCAGAAGCCCGTCGGCGTAGAGTGCGGCCTCCGACGGCTCGCCTTCGCTCTTGCCGTACCCGCGATAATCCATGATCAGCACGTTGAAGCCCGACGCCACCAGCAGGGCGACGTTGTCCAGCCGGTCGTAGAGGTTGCCGGCGTTGCCGTGGAAGAACAGCAGGTCCGCCGCCGCGTCCTCGGCGCCCACGTAGATGCCGTGAACCCGTACGCCGTCCTCCGTGTCCAGCCACACCTCCTCGATCAGCGAGGCGACGTCGAGCCGCGGCGTCGGCAGCTCCGGACTGACGCGAGTGGGAAAGTAGATGAGCTGTCGTTCAAGCGCGCTGAGCATTAGCCGACCGCCTGTCAGCAAGAGCAGAATCGCGGCCACTACACCGGCCGCACCATAGGCACCTTTCCGCCACACGCCACCCATCGCGGTCTCGGGGTCTCCTGGCACTCGGAGCCGCAAGTTACTAGCGTCAACTTGGGGGCCGCCAGCCACAGGCCGCTGGCGCGGGAACCGCCAGCGGCGCCGGCCGGTATTAACTGAGGACCCAAGAAACTCGCGACGACAACTATCGTGAAGCGAACCCACGTTCTGGCCTTCGCAGCCTGTGCGCTGCTCGTCACGCGTTGTCTGGCCCAGGTCGACGTGGCCAAGAGCGTGGCCAAGAGCCACATCGAGTCCGGCCTGGCCCTGGCCGCCGCCGGCGATACCGCGGCCGCGCTGTCCGAGCTGAGGACGGCGACCGAGGTCGCGCCCGACCTGGCCGAAGCCCACTTCCAATTGGGCCGCCTGCTCGCCGGCTGCGCCGAATCCCGCGACGCCGATCGGCTGCTGCGAGACGAAGCCGAGATGTCCCTGCTGCGGGCCGCGGCGCTCGATCCCACGAACAAGGTCTACCTGGAAGAGCTGGCCCGGCTGAGCGGGTCCAGCCGCATGACCGCCGAGTCGCGCCGCGCGATCGACGCCCTGTTGAAGAGTGCCGGCGGCTCGAGCGACAACGCCCAGCTGGCCGACACCGAGTTCCTACTCGGGTTCATCGAGGAACGGGACTACGAACGCTTCCGCGATCGCCGCCTGCTGGGGCCGAGAGGGATGCCGATCTCGACCGGCCTGTTCGACCCGAGCGCCTCGATACCGGGCACGCCGTGGCTGGGCCGTTACGTCGAGTGGTACCTGGAGAACGCGCCGGCCATCCCCGGCTCGGGTGCGTCGATCCGCCGACGGATGGAGGAGCACTACCGGGCGGCGCTTCGCTACAATCCCACCCACTACGACGCCGGCCGGCGTCTAATGCTGATACTCGTAGAGGAGAACCGCCTCGACGAGTACCTCTTCATCGCCCGTCGCCTCGTCGACGCGCACCCCCAGCGGGCGGGGCCGCAACTTTACCTCGGCCTGGGTCTGCATGCCACCGGCCGCGAAGACGAGGCCGGCGTCGCGTTCGACGCCGCCCTCGCCAAGATGCCGACCCAGGGGCGCCTGGCGTGGGAGAACCTCGAGCAATTCATGCGGCGGGAGCCGGCGAAAGCGTACAGCCAGCTCGATGGTGAGCAGCGCGACAGCTACCAAGCGCATTACTGGCGTCTGACCGACCCGCTCTACTTGACCGAGGCCAACGAGCGCCGGCTCGAGCACCTCTCCCGGGTCGCTTACGTCGATCTCCGCTTCTCCGAGCCCGCCACCGGACGTCGCGGCTGGGAGACCGAGCGCGGGATCATCTTCATCCGCTACGGTCCTCCCGACGTCGCCGCCGTAGCGCGCGGCGCCGGTACGTATGATGCCCGCAACACGATCGTCTGGGCCTACGCGCCCGGGCCGGTCTTCATGTTCTCCCAGCGGCCCGGTTACTTCCATGCCCGGTTCGCCGGCAACTACGAGTGGGTCGCCAACGAGGCGCGTTACGTGCAGCCCGCCGCCTACACCAACATCCCGTCCATCCCGATGTTGGAGCCGATGCCGGTCCAGATCGCGCGCTTCCGCGGCGCTTCACCCGAGGAGATTTCCGTGGAGATCCACTCGGAGCTGCCCCTCGAAGTCATGTCCGCCGGCCTCGACATGGAGAGAGGAGAGATCGAGACCGGCCTCTTCCTGCTCAACCAGCAAGGCGACCGCATCGTCCAGCAAGTCGAGACCGAGGTGCTCGAGTATGCCGACGCCTCGACCCGCAACGCCCTGCGCAGTTGGCGGCTTCTGTTGCCGGCCCCCGGTAAACTCGTCGCCGCCGTCGAGGCTCGTGACGGCGCGACCTGGCGCGCCGCGACGGCACGGGACACCTTCACCGCCCACTTCTTCTCCGACGACTCGCTGGCGCTCAGCGACATGCTACTCGCCGAGTCGCTGAGGCCGCTGGCCGCCAAGCCCCTACGGCGCGCCGACTACGATATCGCCGCCAACGCGTCGCGTCGCTACGCGAAGGACCAGCCGGTCGTCATCTACTACGAGCTCTACGGACTGCAGCCCGACGGCGAGGGCTTCGCCAGCTACGAGGTCTCGCTCGCCGTGACCCTCAAGTCGCTGAACCGCGAGGGCACGGTCCTCGGCGGTGACAGGAACCCGCTGGCCATCATCGGCGTCCTCGCCGACGCCTGGGGCTTCAGCCCGGTGGGCGACGACCGCCTCGAACTTCGCTTCACCCGCGAGCTCGACATGAAGGGGCGCGACCGGGCAACGGAGTATCACAGCCTCGACCTGCAGCAGGCGCCGGCCGGCGAGTACGAGATCACGCTCAAGGTCTGGGACGCGCTGGGCGAAGAGCTCGCGACCCGCACGCGGGTGTTTGCGGTGGTGCGAGGTGATTAGGAGGCCGCGGGGTGAGTAATCAGTGGTCAGTAATCAGTAATCGGTACTCACGGCTTACCAGTTACTGATTACTGATTACTGATTACTGATCACCGCCCTTTACCCACACCTAGCCGCCACCGGCAGAAGCTCACCAGCACGAACATCCTCGACTAAAGACGGGCGTGCCGGCGCGCTGATAACGGCCTCTATTGTCGAGTCTATTGCCGCCGGCCACCGGACACGCCCGGTACCGGCCCGGTCGGCTCTCACCACACTTCCCAAACCGCTTGCCCACCGCGACCAGTGACCCCACAATACGCGGTCCCGTCATCAGATCTTCAAAGAATGAAGGGCGCTTGATCCAGGATTCGCTCGCCATAGCCGCGCTGATTGCCGGCGTGACCGCTCTGGCCTTTTGGCTCGATCACCGCTTCCCGCCGCTCTCCAAGGTGGGCGCCTCGCTGATGGCCATCATCTTCGGGGCCGTGCTCTCCAACTCCGGGCTCGTGCCCCACGATTCGCCCGTCTACCGCGGTATCGAGGGGCCCGTCACCTCGCTCGCCATCGTCTACCTGCTCTTGGGCGTCAAGCTGGCCGACCTCCGCCAGGCGGGCCCGAAGATGCTCGGACTGTTCCTAGTGGCCAGCGTGGGTACGGCGCTGGGCGCCGTGGTCGGCGCCCTCGTCTTCAGCGGCAGCCTCGGACCCGACATCTGGAAGATCGCCGGCGCCTTCACCGGCACCTACACCGGCGGCAGCGTCAACTTCGCCGCCGTCGGCCGCGGGCTCGAGCTGCCGCCCTCCACCTTCGCCGCCGCCTCCGCCGCCGACGCCGTGACCACCGGCATCTGGATGGGGGCCGTCCTCGCCGCGCCGCTCTGGCTGATGCGAGGGAAGTGGGCCAACCCGTCCGACCTCAACCCGGGGCCGAATACGGGCAGGGACGCCGGCGGCGGCCCGCGCGAACACGACGCCCACCCGTTTTGGGGGCGGACTCCCGTCTCGCTCCTCGACCTCGTCCTGCTGGCGGCCCTGGGGATGGGGGTGCTCATCGCCGCCCGGCTCCTGGCCCTCTGGTTCCCATTTTTCCCCGAGATTCTCTGGCTGACCACCATCGCGCTGGCTCTCGGCCAGCTGCCCGGGATCCGCAGGATCAGCGGCGCCCAGCAGCTGGGCAACCTCGGTCTCCACCTCTTCTTTGCGGTGATCGGCATCCGCTCGTTGGTCAGCGCCATCCTGGTAGTGGGGGCGAGCGTCTTCTGGTATACCCTCGTCGTCGTCGGCATTCATGGTATCTTTCTCTTCTTCGTCGGCCGGGCCCTCAAGGGATCGTTACCGATGATCGCCGTCGTCTCGCAGGCTGCCATCGGTGGGCCGTCGACGGCCATGGCAACCGCCATTGCACGCGGTTGGCCCGCGCTCTTGTTGCCCGGCGTCGCGGTCGGTCTCTTGGGCTACGCACTCGGCAACTACGCCGGCTTCGGCATCGCCTATCTGGTTCGAGCTTTGTTGGGAGGATAAACGTGAGCGAGGAGACTCAGACGCCTGCGCTACCCACGGCCCGGGTCGCCACGCGCCCGGGTGTGAGCCGCGTCGCCGAGACGCGCAGGCGCATCTATCAAAGACATCTGCTGCTGTTCCTGGCCGTCGGCGCCGGCCTGCTGGCTGCCGACCTCTACACCTCGCCCGATCTCCAGTGGGCTTACTACCCGTTGGCCCCCTGGTTCCTGGTCTTCGTTATGCACACCATCGGGCTCAAGTCCCGCGGCTTTACCATCGGCGAGATGCTCATCCCGCCCCGGGAACGGGCCGTCGAAGAGGTCTACACCGTGCCCCTCGACTACGAGCTCGTGCGGGCGCGCCAGCTGCGCGACGGCGTGGCCAGCGCCGCCGCCGCCGTACGCGACCAGGACGCCAGCCTGGCCGACCGGGCCGTGTCCGCCGCCGATGACCTCGTCGCCGCCGTCGAGAGCCTCGTCAGCTCCGCCCGCAGCGAGAAGTACCGTTCCGAAGACCGGGCCGAGAAGTGGGTGCCGGAAGCGCGAGCCGGGTTGGAGGCGCTGAACGAGCTGCACCAGGGGCTGCTGAGCGTGGAAGTCTTGGAAGAGCCGCTCGCGACCGTGCGCGTCGAACCCGTTGAAGAGCGGGCCAGGCTGCTGCGCGACCTGGCTTGATCGACACCGCGCTCAGTACGCCTCTCCGAAGAGCAGGTCCACGCCGGCGGTGAGCACCAGCTGCTTGCTGCCTTCGATCACGTAGCGGATCTCGAAGAACGGCGCCAGGCGGCTCAGCTTGTACTTCGAGCCCCCGATCAAGTTGAGGCCGTACTTGGTGGTACTCGCCGACTCGCCGCTGATCGGGTCCCGGGTGCTGAAATCCGCTATGTTGAGCCCCAGCGCGAAGTAGGATTGCGCCCGCGGGCCGCCGACCGGCTGCACGAAGGCGGCGTTGATGTTGACCTCCCAGTAGTCGCGCTGCAGCAACGCCGTGCTCCGCGGCCAGAAGTAGTCGTAGGTCGCGTAGATCGCTAGCGGCACCCCACGCGGCGAGAGGTCGTAGGTCGCCCGGCCGCCGACGCCCCAGTCGGTATCATCGCCCCAGTTCCCCTGAGCGCCGAGGCTGAACTGCGCCTGCGCCGTAGCCGGCGCGAGCATCAGGGCCAGCACGCACATCACCACCGCCAGTTTCTTCATCTCGTCCTCTCCCGGTAAAGCTCGGACACCCTCGCGAGGGCGCCAAGATGAGCGCCTCCCGCTGGTTACGTCAAGAGAGTTCGGGCGGCCTCCTCTGACAAGAGGAGACCCAGCGCCCGCACGATGCCGATCTGTTGACGTCCTCCCCACAGCGTCGGCGTTGACCCACGTGACGAACGACACGAGAGGGAGGGTGCGTCCTTGGTTGATATCGAAACGCTTCAAGACGCATTGGCGCAATGGCAAAGGGGCGCGCACGAGCCACTGAGCGCCGCCCTGGGGTTCGAGCACATCGGTTTGACGGTGCCGAGTTCAGCGTTTTCGGACTTCGGCATCGACCCCGCACAGCCGTTCACGCTGGAGGTCGCCGCCCAGCACCACGACTTCCTCGTGATCCGTCTGGTCTTTCCCAACCGACTCGAGTCGGATGTGATCCGACGAGCCGTGCTCCCGCTTCACAAGCACAACCCGGCCCGCCGAGCCATGCTGATCATCGAGGCACGTGATGACCACCGGTTGGTTTTCGCCAGTTGGGGTCTGGGACCGGGGCCGTTCCAGCTTCTCAAGCTCTGGATCGATCCCACCGCACCGCGCAGGTCCGAGCTCGACATCCTGGCGGGTCTCGCGGTAGGTGATGCCTCGAACGCCAGCGACCTGGTGCTCGCACAGGTACGCGCTCTGGACCGCGAAGAGGTTACGAGGCGGTTCTTTCTGGAATTCCGGCGGCATCGCGCCGAGCTCGCCGCCGCTATCACTGGCCTACCCCCCAGCGCATCGCAAGACCGTCTCGACTTGGCGCTCGTCCTGCTCAGCCGTCTCCTCTTTCTCTACTTCATTCAACGGAAGAGTTGGCTGGCCGGTGACAGCGCTTATCTGCGACACCTGTACGAGTCCGCCCTCCGGAACGGCGTTCCCTTCTTTCGTCAGCGTCTCAAGCGCCTCTTCTTCGGCGCTCTCAACCGCCCACCCCGCCTTCGCAGCAAAGCGGCGCTCGAGCTCGGTGAGCTTCCCTACCTGAACGGCGGACTGTTCGAGCGTGATGCTCTCGAGCGGAAGCACCCGAAACTCGATGTGCCCGACGACTGTTTCGCCACAATCTTCTATGACCTTCTCGAGAAATACCAGTTCACACTTCGGGAGGACCAAAGCGCCGACATGGATGTCGCCGTGGATCCGGAGATGCTAGGCAGAGTCTTCGAGGGTCTCATGGCCGGCTCGCAGCGTGGAGCGACAGGCGCCTTCTATACACCGCGCAAGTTGGTCGACCAACTCGTCGACGGTGCACTAGGCGCTCATCTAGCTCGAGCGGTGGATTGCGCTCCAGCGTTGATCGAAAGCTTGCTCGCCGGTGAGTCGCCCGGACTCTGCCCGTCGCTACGCCAGCGATTGACTCGTCAGGTGCGCTCACTCCGAGTACTCGACCCGGCTGTCGGATCGGGAGCGTTCTTACTCAAGGCCCTCCAGCGACTCGAGAACCTGCACGATACACTAGACGGCCACCCCGCGAGCGCACTAGCCCGTTTCGAGCGACGTCAGCAGATCATCCAACGCAATCTCCACGGTGTCGATATCAACGGCGCAGCGATCCGACTCTGCGAGCTGCGGCTCTGGTTGGCTCTGGTGGTAGACCTGGAGGTCGAATCCATTGCCGACGTCCCTCCGCTTCCCAATGTCGACATCAAGATCCGGCAAGGCGATGCGCTGGTTGATCCCATCGACTTCTTGATACAGCTCGGTGATCTCGATCACGGCGCCCTTGCCATACGCTGGCACAAACAAATGGGCAAGCTAAGTGCCCGTCGGGATCGCTACTTCCGCGCTGCAGGCAGGAACAAACGCCGCGCTCAACAGAGCATGTGGCGCGCCGAGCACAAACTAGCCGCGAGCTTTCTCGCAGAACTGGAGCAGCAGATCGATGCGCGTCGGCGAGAACTTCGGCTGGCAGCCGGAAGTCCAAACCTGTTCGGCAAACGCAGTGGCCTTACACGAGCGCAAAAGAGGAAAGCTATTGCACTTAGACGTAGGAAGATTGAGATTAGCCGCCTGCTACGCAGATTACACGACGTAGATGAGCTTCCATTTTTCTCGTTCCCCGTCCACTTCGCTGACGTCTCGAGCCCGACCACCAACTTTCACATCGTGCTCGGCAATCCCCCTTGGGTCCGTCCGCATCACTGGTCCCGGCTTTCGCGGAGCCGCCTAAGCTCACGTTTCGATTCACTCCGAAACGCAGGTTGGAAGTTTGGAGTTCGTTTGGCTGGTGCGGGCCGAGGTTTTGGAGCACAACTCGACTTGAGCGCCCTCTTCTTGGAACGATCCCTCGAATTGATGACAGAGGACGGTGCATTGGGATTTCTGCTTCCGGCAAAGCTCATGCGCAACCTCTCGGCCGGCGCACTCCGACGACAGGTGATGTCTACAACCCGGGTGCTTCGAATCGAGGATAGCGCGCTGGCCACGGACCAGCTCTTCGAGGCGACCACATATCCGCTCAGCCTCTTACTCAGTCAAGGCAAGCCTGGCCCGGGTCACGCGACATCGGTGCGCGTCCACGATAGGTGGGGAGATCGGCTCGACTTCCAACTTCCGCAGATTCGACTCCCCTTGATGGCCGACGATGTTGAGTCGCCTTGGACACTCGCTCCGCCGGAGATCCGCGACGTCATCGATAGTATGCGTTCAGACAGTTCTGCCATGGGTGAGCAACAGGGCGGGCGCCCCTGCCGAGGTGTCTTCACCGGCAGCAACGCCGTCTTTCTCGGCCAAGTGACCAGAGCGAATCATAGTGGATGGGTCGGACTGCGCACGGCAGAAGCCGAGATCGATATCGAGGCCCATCTACTGCGCCCGGCCCTTCGGGGGGAAGACATTGCACCTTGGCGGTTCACCGTCTCCCAAGCGATCATCTGGACCCACGATAACACCGGCCGCCCATTACCAAGCCTCCCAACGGCTGCCGCCTCGCACATCCGGAAGCATGAGCGTACGCTGAAAGCCCGCGTCGATCTCAGACCGGGCCAGCCTGTGTGGACCATCTTTCGCGCACGGCCAGATAAGTGGACCCGCCGAGTCGTCTGGCGCGACATCGCACCGGCACCCAGCGCTGTCGTCGTCCCGAGTGCTATCCCATTCCTGAATTCCGAATCAGCCGTAATTAGTCTCAACACAGTCTACCAGATCGCAGCCGCGTCGGATGAGGACGCTCATTTCCTGGCTGCAGTCCTCAACTCGACCGTAGCCCGCGCCTACCTGAAAGCAATCGCTGAACGGGCCTCCGGAGGTTACTTCCGGTTCCTAGGTTGGACGGTCGCTCTCTTACCTTTTCCCGGACGCTCCGACGCGGCTGCACGGGCGACATGCATAGAACTGAGTAGGATCGCCCACGGCGCCGGCTGTCTATCGCAGAAAGCCAACCAGAAACTCGACGAAGCTGTCGCCGCGCTGTACGGCCTGTCGACTTCGCAACTGGAAGCGTTGCAGTCATTCGACGCGCGCCTCTCCAAGCCAGAGAACCGGAAATGACCGGATCGGCGCGGCCCCAACCCATCGTGGCTACCGCAGATCACTCGGCCGCTCTCGTTCGACAGCTTTGGACTCGCGCCGACCGTGTAGACGCCGTTGTAGTGGATGCAAACCAGCTGCACGCAATCATCGCCGAGCTCGATCCTGCAACCCGACCCCGCCTGGTTAATGTCCTCAGCGCACATCCACTGCTCGTGGCCGATTGGACCGGCTGGCATTGCACCGTCCTCCCAAAGATGCACACGTCGGAGTTCATTTTGTTCTATGCTGGACGAAGTAGCTTCCCCGAGAGCGCACTCATATTTACCGCCGGGCTCGGTAGCGATGGCTGGGTCACTTTCCACCAGCGACCCGTAGTCCTCTATCGACTGCGCGAACGCTTCGTCGCCCTTCACGCGGAGGAGCATTCACCCCGTTTCCTCAATGCTTCAGCGGTCAGGGAGCAGCCTGGCCACTCCGGCAAGACCCGAGCTTCCGACCTTCCCTCGCGAACCGAGATGGTATCCCCCAAGAGGTTATACCGTCTGACGCTCGCCGCACACTTCGCGGAGGTCGGCCAGGCCAACGCTAGAGGGCGGCCATCCAAGACCCCAATCCTTGCAGCACATCAACTGCGCGCGTGTGAGCGTGCCCGTCACATTCTGGAGCGCCTCGGCGGTGTGATCATCGCCGACGCCGTCGGCTTGGGAAAGACGTACATAGGAATGCGATTGCTGGAGGAAACGTTGCAGGCCGGCGGAGATTGCCTCGTCATCGTGCCGGCAGCTTTGCGCGATCAATGGGATCGTGAACTCCGCCACCTGGACGGCTACTCAAGCGCAACCGCGGCTACGCGAGCGCCACGAACATCGCCAGCTGATGACAACTTGGATCTATGGGTTCGTGACGTGGGACACGGCGCGATATCGCTGCTTTCTCTAGAATCGCTGGGCAGCCGAAACTTCGACTCCAACGCGTTACGTGGTGCCGATCTTGTTCTGGTCGATGAGGCTCACAACTTCAGGAATCCAACTACACGACGTTACCGCATCTTGGCAGAGATCGTGCGGTATTCCAAAGTCGTTTTGCTGACCGCGACCCCGATCAACAATAGTATCCTCGACTTGCAGCATCTGATCGATCTTTTCGCTGCGCCGAGTGCCTTCCGCTACCTGGGAGTCTCAGACTATCGCGAGGCATTTCGTCGCGCAGCTGCTGGCGAGGGAGATGTCAAGTCGATCATTTCCGCCTGTGTGCTTCGGCGAACACGTAGATTTCTTCGGACCCGCTACGGCGACATTCACTTGCAGGAACACGGTAGCGGCAAATCGGTCGAGTTGAGATTTCCCAAGCGGGTTCCACCGGTTGCCATCGATTACGATCTGTCTGGGACCTATGGCCACGCGTTCGCCCACATCGGCGAATGGCTCGACGCCCTACACTTCCCGGCAGTCGACGCGTCTCGCAATGACTGCGACTCGCCATTTACTCATGCCAGTACCAGCGAGTTGATCAAGATCATCTTGCTCAAACGTCTAGAATCGAGCACAGAGGCGTTTCGCCGCACCGTTATCCAGCAACTCGCCTGGTGTGACACGGCACTGAGCGCCCTCGACGCTGGGCGAATCCTCACACGACCCGACTATCGTGCCAGCTTTCTGGGAGCCCCGGACGATCCTGGCAGTCAACTCGCCTTCTTCGAACTGGTGCTACCCAAACCCTCCATCGATACGGCCGGTTCAGAAGAATTCCGCAGGCTGCTCGAATCCGACAAGGGGATTCTCGAACGCATGCATGCCGAATTGAGAGCGATTGGCTCTGCCCAGGACCATAAGCTCGAGAAGCTGATTCAGCTTCTCGAGGGTCGACTTGCAGGGCGCAAAGTACTCATCTTTACCGAGTTCAAAGATACCGCTGCATATATCTATCAGCAGCTCAAGCACAAACCTCACGTCGCTCAGATCGATAGCGCCTGCGCGCGTCTCGGTCTCGATCGCGTCAGACGCAGCGAAGTCATCCAACGATTTGCACCCCGCAGCAATGGACTACCAGAGCCTCCGATGCTCGAGCGCGTCGACCTGCTGATCGCTACGGACGTGCTGAGCGAAGGCCTCAACCTGCAAGACGCCTCGGTCGTCGTGAGTTACGACTTGCCCTGGAACCCTGTGCGGCTGATGCAGCGAGTCGGCCGCATCGACCGCCTCGGCTCTCAATCTGACTTGATCGAGCTTTATCATTTCGTCCCAAGCGAAGCTTTGGATCAACTGCTCGGTTTGATGTCAAGACTAGCGTCAAAGGTCACGACCATCGACACTGCACTCGGTCTCGATCATCCCGTGCTGGCGTCGCCGGCCGGTCGGGAACAAAGTGTCGGGCATATTCGGAAGCTGGCGAACGACCGAGATGGCTACGAACGATTGGAGGCAGACGTAGAAGGGCCCCTGGACCCAGAAGAGCAAGCGTACATCGACTTCACTTCTATCGCGAACCGGAAATCCCTACAGAGAACGCCCCGACCTGCCGTGAGCACCGTCACAGTCGACTCTGCGCAATCCCCGAAAGCCGTTGCATACTGGCAGGTGAATACCGGGCAATCGAATCGCGCGCTATGGCTCAAGTGCGATCTCGAGACGGGTTGTGTCGTCGAAGATCAAGTCGCGGTGCTCGAAGCGTTCCGCTCAGCATTGAATCGACCGACGCGAAAATCCTCAAAGCGACAAATGGCAAGTGCCCGGCGTGCTCTTGCACGTCACGTTGGCACCGTCGTGGCCCGGCTCGAAGCTGCGCGCCTCGCCGGCGACGCCTTGCGACCCAGCCTTCCTCAATGCCGCATCGCGGCCTGGCTCAGCCGGAACTTGCGAGCGACCTCACACCGCCTCCCGATTGAGGAGAAGGAAAGCATCGACCGGCTTCTCAGTCGCCTCGGTTTCCGCTTCACGGCCGCGCACGAACGAACGCTGTCCGAGTTTGCCGAGCGACTCCCTGATAATCTGGACAGAACCTGGCTATCGGATCTGGATCGAACTCTGCGCTCGTTCGAACGCGAGCCCCTCCATAGGACAGTCGCTCGCGAAGTCGCCACACTGCTGCTGCTGCCCACCACTTCCGGCCCCGCTGCTCGACAGCGCAGGTGAGCCGTAGCTCACGCCCTACTACTGCTTGTGCCAGGACTGCATTGAAGTTCAATTGGCCTTGCATGTAATTACGCCTCGACGCACTACTCCCGTAGAGGAACTTGAGCGTTGGAAATCCTACTGCGTTGGATCGTCGGACTCGCGGTCTCGCTGGCCATCGGCGGTTTATTCACAGGTTGGTTTCTCGGCCAGCTGAGGTCATACCTCAACATCGCCAAGCCGGCGGGCCGCGACGTGCCCAACTGGCTGATCGGGATCAGCGAACGGCTCTTCTTCACCGTTCTGGTCGCCTTCAGCATCTCCGGCACCGCCATCGCGATGATCGGCTGGATTACGGTCAAGGTGATCCCCAACTGGGAGCTCTATATCAAGCACGGCACCAGCAACAAGCCGCTCGTCTGGTCGTCGCTGCTGGCCAGCCTCTGCTCGCTCTTCTTCGCGCTCATCGGCGGCCTCATCTGCCGCGGCAGCATCGGGTACTGGCCGTTCTAGGATGCGCAAACCGATCATCCTGATGGCCGCGCTGGCCGGCACCGTCCTGGTCGCCGGCCTCGCCGCCGCCCTCGCCTTCACCCGCGGCCAGTATCGCGGCCTCCCCCTCGACGGTCCGCCCATCGCCCTGGTCGGCGCCCGTATCTACGACCCGGCCGGCGATTCCTTGATCGAGGGTGCCACCGTTATCGTCCAGGGCCGCGAGATCGTCGCCGTCGACGTCTCAGTGACCGTCATCGACAGCCACGTGCACCTGAGCGGCATCCGCGCCCGCGCCTCGGACGGATCGCGCGAGCTGGGCTGGCTGGGCTACTTCTGGAAGTTCGCACGCAAGTTCCCGGACCGGCGCCGGGCGCTGATCGAGAACGGCGTCACCACGGTCAAGAGCCTGGGCGATCCTTACCCCTGGATCACGAGCTTCGCTGAGAAGATCGAGCGGCACCAGCTGGCCGGGCCCCGCGTCTTCGCCGCCGGACCCATGTTCACCGCACCCGGCGGCCACCCCGTCGCCCAGCTGCGGGCGGCCGGCCAGGGCGACACGTCGTTCATCGCCCAGGTCACTCGCCAGATTGTGGGACCCGCCGAGGCGCGGACGGCGGTCAACCAGATCTCGCGACACGTCGACTACATCAGCGCCGTGCTGGAGAACCGCGGCTTCGCGGACCTGCCCGTCCTGGCGCCGGCGGCGATCCACGCCATCACGACGACACCCACGGCCACGACCTGCGCGTCCTCGCCCACGTGAACAGCGGCGCGGAGCTGGCCATCGCCCTGGTCGGCGCCCGTATCTACGACCCGGCCGGCGATTCCTTGATCGAGGGTGCCACCGTTATCGTCCAGGGCCGCGAGATCGTCGCCGTCGACGTCTCAGTGACCG
>JBDHAI010000072.1:0-9939 GCA_039588155.1 Gemmatimonadota bacterium
GGACCCGCGCGCGCCATCGTCAGCGCCGGCGCCTCGAACGAAAGCCTCTACACCTTGCGCAAGCTAATGGATCAGCTGGGCTTCGAGGCCGGAGAATTCAGGCTCGCCACCGGACCAGCCGTGGAGTTGAAGGGTTTCCCGAGCTTGGCGCTGCGCGAGCACAGAGCTCCCAACAGCCGCGGAGCCGAGGTGCTCGGTTTCCGTCGGGCGTCGGATGGCTTGTCCGGCGCAGGCGCGCACGGCGGTGCGCTCTTCGTCCTCGAAGACACACTGAACGGCGCAGCGGCTGACTTTGGCCATAGCGCCGCGCTCTTCGTTTATGTTGGCAGCCACATCAGCCCGGTGGCGCGCGACGCCGCCCACATCGTGCTGCCTGCGCCGACGTTTGCCGAGGTGGAAGGGACCTTCACTAACTATGAGGGGCGTGTGCAGCGCTTCGCTCAGGCGCTGCGAGCGCCGGGTCTGACGCGGCCACTCTGGCTGAGCGGCTCGGCGGTGTTGGCCCGACTCGGTGCGGGTGAAGTTCAGCGAACCGCGGCGGCGGCATTTGCCGCACTGGCGGCGGAGTATAGCGACTATGCGGGCCTGACGTACGAGGGTATTGGCTGGCAGGGGTGCGAAATGGCCAGCGCCAGATCGGGTGTTCCGGCGGGGCACCCCGAAAGCGAAGGCTGACGAGGGACGATGGGCGCTCTTTCGACGACAGTGTTCGTGATCAGCTCGGCGGTGAAGGTCGTCGTCATCTTCATGGCCTGGTTGCTGGCTGTGGCCGGCGTGACTCTGGCGGAGCGAAAGCTCGCCGCCTGGATTCAGGACCGCAGCGGCCCCAATCGTGTGGGTCCCTGGGGGATATTTCAACCACTCGCAGACGGGCTGAAGAATTTCATCAAGGAGGAGAGCCTGCCGGAAGGTGCCAGCCGCTGGCTCTTTCACCTGGCGCCGATCATTTCGATGTTCCCGGCATTCGTCGTCTTCGCGGTCATCCCGATCGCCGCGCCTTTACCGACGCCGTGGGGAACGGTGGAGATGATCATCGCCGACATACCCATAGGTTTGCTTTTCGTCCTGGCTCTGGGATCGCTCGGCGTCTACGGATTGGTGTTGGGGGGCTGGGCCTCGAACAGTAAATACCCCTTTCTCGGCGGTGTACGCGCCTCCGCACAGATGATCAGCTACGAGGTGGCGCTCGGACTGAGTCTGGTGCCCATGCTGATGCTGTCCGGTAACGTCTCGCTGCCGGAGATCGTTGCACAGCAGCAAGAGACGCTGTGGTACGTGCTCCCGCTGATGGTGGGCTACCTGTTTTTCACGGTATCCTACTTCGCGGAGACGAACCGCGCGCCTTTCGATATGCCGGAAGCCGAGTCCGAGCTCGTTTATGGTTTCCACACCGAATACTCGGCCATGAAGTTCGCGATCTTCATGATGGCTGAGTATTCGAACATGATCGTAGCGTCGGCTCTCATCGTTACGTTCTTTTTCGGTGGTTGGGACATACCGTTTTGGGCCGGCGACAACATGCGGGTGGCGGCAGACGGATTGATCGTGGGTGGGACTCCGGTCTGGTGGGTCACCGTCTTGACAGGGCTGGCGTTCGCGGCCAAGGTCGGATTCTTCGTCTTCGTGTTTATCTGGGTCCGTTGGACGATACCGCGCTTCCGCTACGACCAGGTGATGTCGCTGGGCTGGAAGGTGATGATTCCATCGCTGGTGGTGTACATAGTCGTCCTCGGCTTTAGCATGCTGGCCCTGGAATCTGCAGGCGTCCAGTTCAGCACGACGTACATGCTCTGGCTGACGGGCGTCAACGTGCTCGGCTTGCTGGCGATCATGTTCTGGCTGGATCGGAAGCGTGTCATTATAGGCTCGGCCTGGAGACAGGTTCGACCCGAGCAAATCAGATAACAACGGTTAGCTCATGGCCATAGGCGTAATACGAGTTGACAGGCCGGAAGCCGGCGCATCGTATCTGCGAGCGACGCTCAAGGGTATGGCACTGACGTTCAAGCACTTGGTCAAGCCGATTACCGTCAGCCAGCAGTACCCGGAAGAGAAGTGGGAGCTGTCGCCCCGGATGCGGGGAACACACCGCATGGCCGTTCACGAGGACGGTCGCTCCAAGTGTGTGGCCTGCGGGCTGTGTCCGACGATATGTCCGGCCAACTGCATCAAGCTGATCCCCGCCGAAGATGAGAACGGCGAGCGGTATGCAGCTGTGTATGAAATTGACGAGTTCCGCTGCATCTTTTGCGGTTACTGTCAAGAAGTCTGTCCAGTAGAAGCGATACATCTTGGAGTCCACTACGAGGCCGCCGAGTTCAGTCGCGAGAGATTCGTGTATGATCTCGAGCGCCTGTGCGAACAGGATCACCCGTTCACTCAACTCTGGGATCCAGAGGACCCGTATTCCGAGTGATCAGGTGCTCGACTGAGCGGCGTTCGTAGTTGGCACGGTAGCCCATAATGGACTTGATCCAGCTGGTCTTCTACTT
This sequence comes from Gemmatimonadota bacterium, assembly GCA_039588155.1. Classification (GTDB taxonomy): domain Bacteria; phylum Gemmatimonadota; class Gemmatimonadetes; order Palauibacterales; family KS3-K002; genus JBDHGH01. Next base: position 2,493 of record JBDHAI010000072.1, read on the forward strand.
CTTCGCGGGCCTCGCCGTCGCGAGCAGCGTGTTGATGGTTACGCGCAGGAACCCTGTCTATTGCGCGATGTTCCTGGTGGTGACCCTCTTCTGCATCGCAGCGATCTTCGTGCTGCTCAACGCCCACTTCCTGGCGGCGCTCCAGGTTGTGGTCTACGCCGGTGCGATCCTGGTGTTGTTCCTCTTCGTGATCATGCTTCTGAACCTAGGTCATGAAGTCGAGGCCGATATCAAACCGCGCCTCATGTGGGTCTTCGGGGGCGGACTCGGCCTCGTGCTCTTGGCCGAGCTCTTGGTGGCTGTCCGTGGCGTCCCGGCCGACCCCGAGGCCGATTTCCTGGCGGCTTGGTTCGCCGAATACGGCGTCGTGGCCGGCGTGGCCGAGCCGCTGTTCAGAACGCAGGTCGTGGCCGTCGAGTTTACGGGCTTGCTCCTCCTCGTCGCCATGGTGGGGGCGGTCGTGATCGCCCGGCGGAAGGGCTGACGCATGCTGATCTACGAGTCCTTGGCACTGAGCGCCGTGATCTTCGTGATCGGGGTTTTGGGCGTGATGCTGCGGCGAAACGCCATCGTGATGTTCATGTGCATAGAGTTGATGCTCAATGCGGTGAACTTGTCCTTCGTGGCGATATCGAGGTACGTCGGAATCGAAGGCCATTTGTTCGTAATCTTCATCATGACAGTTGCGGCAGCTGAAGCTGCCGTGGGCCTGGCCATCATCATTTCGATCTTTCGGCACTACGAGTCCGTCGATATCCGGCACTTCAGGTTATTGCGATGGTAGGGGCTACCCTGGTCGGGCTGGTCGGTGCGTTGCTGCAGGAGGGGGCAGAGGTGCACCCGCAAGCGTTCGTGCCGCTTTTCCCCGCCTGGATGATCCTCTTCCCGTTCCTCGGGTTTGTGATCAACGGCGCTATTGCTTACCTGGCACCCGAGCGCAAGAAACTGGTCAGTTTCGTCGGCCCCGGCGTTCTCGGTCTGGCCTTCCTGGTCGCTGCCGTGAACTTCGCTCTGATCGTGGCGGCTCACGATGCCGAGCCCGTAATCAGGTCGTACTGGACCTGGATCGAGGTGGGCCAACTGCGGATCGAAGCCGCGCTTCAACTCGATCCGCTGTCTCTCGTAATGGCGCTGGTCGTCACCAGCGTCAGTTTCATCATCCACATCTACAGCATCGGTTACATGGGCGGAGACCCGGGGTACGCACGTTACTTCGCGTACCTCAACCTCTTCGTCTTCTTCATGCTGGTCCTGGTCCTCGCAGCGAACTTCCCCGTGATGTTCATCGGCTGGGAGGGCGTGGGCTTCTGCTCGTACATTCTGATCGGCTTCTGGTTCACGCAGCCAGCGAAAGCCGAGGCTGGCCAGAAGGCGTTTATCGTCAACCGAATCGGCGACCTCGGTTTCTTGGTCGGGATGCTGGCCATCTTCGCCTACCTGGGCACGTTGGACTACCAAAGCGTCTTTGGCCTGGCGCCGAGATCCTTCGAGTACGGCGGGGCCGCGGTCACTTTGATCACCCTATGCCTGTTCATTGGTTGTACGGGCAAGTCGGCGCAGATCCCGCTCTACGTGTGGTTGCCCGATGCGATGCATGGCCCAACCCCCGTGTCCGCACTGATTCATGCCGCGACCATGGTGACCGCAGGTGTATACCTGGTGGCGAGAGCGGGTGTGCTCTTCGCGCTGGCTCCGCTCAGCATGAACGTCGTCGCTGTGATTGGGGCGGTCACGGCGCTGTTCGCGGGCACCATCGCGATTCAGCAGTTCGACATTAAGCGCGTCATCGCGTACAGCACGATATCACAGCTCGGCTACATGTTCCTGGCCGTAGGTGTCGGCGCCTACACAGCGGGGATCTTCCACCTCGGGACGCACGCCTTCTTCAAGGCGCTCCTCTTTCTCGCCTCGGGAGCCGTGATCCATGCGACGCATCACGCGCTCGAGCACGCGGGCGAGGATGCCAGCGAGGACATGTCTCAAGACATGCGTAACATGGGTGGCTTGAAGTCCTATGTCCCCAGAACGTTCAGAACCGCCTGGATTGGTGCCCTAGCTTTGGCCGGCGTATTCCCGATGGCCGGTTTCTTCTCGAAAGACGAAATCATCTGGTCGGTGGGCGCACGGGGCCAGACCGTACTCTGGGTGATCGCGATCATTACAGCGCTGCTGACGGCGGGCTATATCACGCGGTGGCTCGTGATGGTGTTCCATGGCGAGTCGCGCCTCAGCCAAAAGGCCCGCCAGCATATGCACGCCGCACCGCTGGTCATGGCTGGGGCCTTGATCGTGCTGGCTGTCGGATCGGTCGTCACCGGTTGGGTCAACGTTCCGGAGGCTCTGCCGCTACTGCCCGAGTTCACCTGGCTACACCACTTCTTGGGCCCCAGCTTCGAGGCAGCCGAGCACATCATCATCGAGCACATGGGCGAAGCAGCTCACGCGTCGCCGCTGGGCGGTGGCGAGGGAACGTGGGCGTTGATTTCGACGATCGCGGCGGTCGTGGTGATCTTCGTGGTCTTCTCCGCGTTGAAAGACAAGAAGTATGCTTCGGCGAAGGAGGCCAAGGAGCCGGCGGGGATCTGGGGGCTTCTCTATCACAAGTACTATGTCGATGAGTTGTACGACGCGGTCATCGTGCGACCCTTCAAAGCGACCTGCATGTTCAGCTGGCGCGTGATTGATCAGGGATTGATCGACGGCGTGGCGGTGAACGGCACTGCCTACTTCACCCGCTTTGGTGGCTGGGTGATGAGCCGTTTCCAGACCGGGTACCTCGGGACGTACGTGCTGGTATTCGTGGTTGCCGCGCTCATCGTCCTTGCGGCTGTGGCATTCTAGGAAGAAAGGTCGATGTCGCTCTTAGCGAATTTCTATAGTACTCACTGGGTGATCACCTTCCTGATCTTCTTCCCGCTTGTGGCGGGCTTTGCCTGTCTTTTCACGCCGAGGCGTCAACTTCGCTATGTGGCATTTGCGGCGGCCATGATCGAGTTCCTGGTTTCGCTGCCGCTGTTCTGGACCTTCGAGATCGGGCGCGTGGAGTTCCAGAACTCGGTAGCGATCCCGTGGATTCCGGACTGGGGGATCTCATACGCATTAGGGGTGGATGGGATCTCGCTGCTGCTCATCCTGCTGACCACGTTCCTGCTTCCCATCTCGGTGCTCGTCTCGTGGCTACAGATCGATGACAAGGAACATCTGTACTACGCGATGCTACTGGCGCTCGCCACGGGAATGATCGGTGTGTTTGTCGCGCTCGACCTGTTTCTGTTCTACGTCTTCTGGGAAATCACGCTGATTCCCATGTACTTCCTGATCGGTGTATGGGGTCACGAGCGAAGGATATACGCCGCCGTGAAGTTCTTCTTGTTCACGGCCTTCGGATCGCTATTGATGCTGGTTGCGATCCTCGTGATGTACTGGTTGCAGCTCGACCAGTCGGGAGTCCCCAGTCTGGCCTACGGTGACCTGTTGCAGGTCAACGTGCCGATGTCGCTGCAGTACTGGCTGTTCGCCGCCTTCGCGCTGGCCTTCGCGATCAAGGTCCCGATGGTTCCGTTTCACACGTGGCTGCCTGACGCACACGTCGAGGCGCCGACGGCCGGCTCCGTGATTCTGGCGGCGGTTCTGCTGAAGATGGGTGTCTACGGATTCCTGCGCTTTGCTATTCCGCTCTTCCCGCAGGCCGCACTCGACCCGACGGTCGTCAAGGTCGTTCTCGTCATGGCGTTGCTGGGAATCATTTACGCGGCATGGGTCGCGGCCGTGCAGCCGAATCTCAAGAAGCTGATCGCTTACACGTCCGTGGCGCACCTGGGCTTCGTCATGCTGGGCGTGTACGCGTTGACGGGTCAGTCGGTCACGGGCGGGGTGCTGCAAAGCGTCAACCACGGCATCTCTACCGGGGCTCTGTTCATCCTCGCCAGTTTCTTATACGAGCGGAGGCATACGTATGAGATTGCGGAGTATGGCGGCCTCGCCAAGGTCATTCCGGTGTATTCCGGAGCACTGGTGGTCGTCGGACTCTCGTCGATCGCGTTGCCGGGGCTCAACGGTTTTGTCGGGGAGTTCCTGATCCTGGTCGGGTCTTTCGTCCGGTATCCCTGGGTCACGGTCCTGGCCGCGACGGGGGTCGTATTTGCTGCTTACTACATGCTGCCGATGATTCGGCGCGTCGTTTGGAACGATGTGACCATAGAAGAGAACCGCAAACTCCTCGATCTGTCACGCCTGGAGTTGGCCATCATCTTGCCGTTGCTGTTTCTGATCGTGCTGATGGGCGTGTACCCCAAGCCGTTCATTGAGCGGATCGCCGCTTCGGCGGAAGTGCTGAGCGAGCAAATCATCTTGCTCGCCGAGGAGGGCGTCGGTAGCCCGGTTGAGGCGGTGGCTGCCGGTGAGATTTCTGACAGCAACCCGGGAACGCGGTGAGTGCGGAGATGCAGATAGATTTCTCGTCCTACTTCGACTACGTCTTCGCGCTATTGCCCGAGATCGTCTTGGCAACGTCAGCGCTCGTGCTTCTCGTCTATGACGGCTTCGCCCGGCGCGATGCCTCCGATTCCTCTGCAGTCGGAGTGTTGAGCCTTGTCGCTATCGGGGCAGCGATGTTGGCCAACGTCTGGCTGATGGGGTTGGAAGAAGTCGGTGCGACGGGGATGATTGCGCTCGACGGGTTCCGAATTTTCACCAACTTCATGTTCTTGGCCGGAACGGCCCTCGTCGTTCTGATATCGCTCGACTACACCAAGCGGGAAGGTATCACAGACGGCGAGTTTTATGCCCTGCTGCTGTTCGCGGTAGTCGGTATGATGCTGCTGGCCGGAAGCCGTGACCTCATCCTGATCTTCATCGCTTTTGAATTGATGTCGATCGCCGTCTATGCGCTCGTAGGATTCAAGCGCGGCGATCCAAGATCCTCGGAAGCTGCGATCAAGTACTTCCTATTGGGAGCGTTTTCCAGCGCTTTTCTCGTGTACGGCATGGCGATGCTGTATGGAGCCGGAACCACGACCAATCTCGGGCTGATGCGCACGACGCTCGGCACCGGTCAGGTGGGGGTTCTGGCGTTCATGGGAATGGCGCTACTGGTCATCGCCTTCGGATTCAAAGTGTCCGCCGTCCCCTTTCACATGTGGACGCCCGACGCCTATGAAGGGGCGCCCACTCCCATTACAGCCTTCCTGGCAGCCATGATCAAGGGGGCGGCGTTCGCAGCCTTCATCAGGATATTCGTGGTGGCGCTCGGTGACCTGCACCCGTACTGGGAGCAACTCGTCTGGTGGCTGGCCGCACTGACCATGATCGTGCCCAACCTGATCGCTTTGGTTCAGGACAACCTCAAACGTCTGCTTGCGTACTCGTCGATCGCGCACGCCGGCTATCTCTTGGTCGCTTTGGTCTCGGCCAACGAGTCGGGGACGGCGGCATTTCTGTTCTATCTGGTCGCCTACACGGTGATGATCGTGGGTGCCTTTGCCATCGTGCTGACGTTTGCGGGCAAGGGCGATCGCCGCCAACGGCTATCCGATTATGCGGGGCTTGGATATAGCCATCCTTGGGCTGCGGCGATTCTTGCGCTCTTCTTGGTGTCGCTTGCCGGATTGCCACCCACGGGCGGTTTCGTGGGCAAGTTCTACATCCTCAGGGCAGCGGTCGAAGCCGGCTACGTCAACCTGGCCGTCATTCTCGCCGTCACGACGCTCGTCTCCTATTGGTACTACCTTCGCGTCATCGTCACGATGTACATGAAGCCGGAGGTGGAAGCGATGGGCAAGATCGCTTGGGGCCCCGCCTTGCGGCTTGCCCTGGCCATCTGTGCCTTTGTGACGGTCTACCTGGGGATCCTACCGTCGTGGCCGCTGTTGAAGGCGCACGATAGCGTGCAAGACCTGAGGCAAGTCGCCGAGCAAGTCGCGAAAGTCGACACTCCGGCCCAGCGCTAACCGCTGTCTTTCTAAGCGAACAACGATGCGGGCCGGGTCACCATCGGGGAGAAACTCTTGATGCGGGTGAGCCATCACATCTTCCGTGAGTACGACGTCAGAGGGGTAGTGGATCAGGATCTGACACCGGATCTGGCGGTGCAGTTGGGTCGGGCCTTTGGCAGCCAGGTACAGGAAGATCTGGATATCCGGCGTCCCTCGTTGGCCGTGGGATACGACAATCGGCTGAGTTCCGAGGAGCTGGCCCGGGCCTACGCCGAGGGTCTCAAATCCAGCGGCTCGCGGGTTCTCTTCACCGGACTCGGTCCCACGCCCACGCTTTACTTTGCCGTCCAACACCTCGGGACCGACGGCGGGGCTCAGATCACGGGTTCCCACAACCCACCCGATTACAACGGCTTCAAGATGCTGACGGCCCGCGGCCCGTTCTACGGTCCGTCGATACAGAAGCTCCGAGACCGTATCGAATCTGGGCGTTTCGCCGAGGGAGAAGGTTCGATAGAAGAGGTGCCGGTGTTGTCGTCTTATCAGGCGGACGTCATCGGTCGGTTCAAGCTGCGGCGACCGGTCAGAATCGTGATCGACTGCGGAAACGGGGCAGCTAGTCTGGCGGCGGTGCAGCTACTCCGAGGCATAGGAGCGGATGTAGACCCTCTCTTTTGCGAGTCGGACGGCCGCTTCCCGAACCACCACCCGGATCCGACCGTCGACGAAAACCTGACAGACCTTATCGCGCGGGTCCGAGCGACAGGCGCAGAGCTGGGGGTCGCCTTTGATGGGGATGCGGACCGGATCGGCGCGGTGGATGAAACCGGCGCGATCGTTCGGGGTGATTACTTGCTCTTGATTTACGCGATGGCGGCCTTGGCGAAGAAGCCTGGGCAAGGAATCATCTTTGACGTCAAGTGTTCTCAGGTGCTCGAAGACGAGATTTCGAAGGCGGGTGGCCAGCCCATCATGTGGAAGACCGGCCACTCGTTGATCAAAGAGAAGATGCGTGAAACGGGTACCAAGGTGGCCGGTGAAATGAGTGGCCACATGTTCTTTGGGGACGATTACTACGGGTATGACGATGCCCTCTATTCGGCCTGCCGGCTCGTCGACATCGTCGCCGGCTCCGATGGGCCGCTATCGCGTCTGCTCGAAGGCGTCCCGCGCTTGGCTTCGACCCCTGAGATCAGGGTCGATTGCGCAGACGACTCGAAATTCGCAATCGTTGCTGAGGCGGTGAAGCACTTCAAGCAGCGCTACGATGTGATCGATGTCGACGGCGCCCGCGTTAAAATGGAGGACGGCTGGGCACTGATTCGTGCCAGCAATACCCAGCCAATTCTGGTGTTACGGGTTGAGGCAACGACGGAAGATCGTCTCGAAGCCATTCGCGATGAACTATACGGTTGGCTTCGACAGCAGGGTCTGGCCGTTTAGGGCGATCCGACCCGGTGGCAGCGATCTGGGCCCGGTGAATCGCTAAGACCCCGAATTGGCGTGGGGTGGGT
>JBDHAI010000073.1:0-9855 GCA_039588155.1 Gemmatimonadota bacterium
ACTCGAGGTCACCCGCGCCGACCGCTTCGGCCAGCGCCTGGCAGTGCTGGTCGGCTCCGGCGAGCCCCCCTAGATCCGCACCGTTCCCGGGACCCGCACTCGTGATGAAGAAGCTCATTGGATGATCCTGCATCGGCTGGGCACCCAAGAGCAGCAGCCCGGCAGTTACCACCACCACCTTGGTCATGGTATACTCCTTCCCTCGAAGAACCGTCGCCATGTCCTGTATCTGTTCAATGTGGTCCGGCCGAATCGGGCTCGCCAGAGGGCTTTCGGTGCCGGGCCGCTAGGAACCTTGGCCTGCCGCACACTGTTCTTAGACGGTGCGGCCCCGCGCATAGCGACCCGCACGCGGGCCGGCTCAAAGCCTGGCACGATCAGCCTGAGACTTCAGTCCCGAGACGGAAAGCAGAGGTGCATCGATGAGTGACCGCTCACCACGACGTGCGACAGCCGTATCAGTCGGCGCCGCCGTTTGGGTGTTGGCTTCGCTGCTGAACGCCCCGACAGCTGCCGCCCAATTCCCGCCGGACTCCCTCGAAAACTTGAAGGTGCTGCCCGAAGACATCGAGGTCCGGGAACTGATTAGTGTAATGCGGGGCTTCGCGATGGGGCTCGGCGTGCGCTGCCAGTTCTGCCACGTCGGCGAGGAGGGCATGCCGCTGGCTGAGTTCGATTTCCCGTCTGACGAGAAGGCCCACAAACGCACGGCCCGCGAGATGCTCCGTATGGTCATGGAGATCAACGACCAGCACCTCGCCAACTTAGAAGAGCGGCACGAACCGAACGTCCAGGTCATGTGCGTGACCTGCCACCGGGGCCAAGCCCAGCCAATTCTCATCGGGGACGCGCTCAAGCAGGCCGTCGCCGAGGGCGGCAGCGAGGCGGGTGTCGCGAAGTACCGCGAGCTGCGAGAACGCTACTACGGGTCCCACACCTACGATTTCACCGAGTTCGTGCTGGTGAACGTCGCTCAGGACCTTTGGGGTGAAGAGGAGCGCGAGGCGGCCGTCGCCTTCGCCGAGCTCAACCTCGAGTACTTTCCAGAATCCGGCACGACCTACACGCTGCTGGGCCAGGCCTACGCCGAGTTGGGCGAGCGGGAGAAAGCCATCGAGCACCTGGAGAAAGCCTTGGAGATCAACCCGCGGAATCCAATGGCGCAGCGCGCGCTCGAGGGTCTGAAGAACCAGTAGAAGAGTTGATCGGGTGCCGAGGAAATTCTCCCTCGGCGCCGGCACTTACGGCTTCCAGTCCCGATAAAGGTGGTAGGCCGGCGGGGTGCCCGTCTCGACCTTGCGGCGTCTCATCTGGTCGGCCAACCACTCCAGCCACTCATCGAACTTCCCTTGCCGTTGTTCGGCCCGTATGTCCCCCACCCAGACTGCAAGTTTGTCCCAGATATCGAGAAGCACACCACCCATCAAATCCCAGGCGATGTCTAACTCGACCACGCGCCGGTGCACCATGATCGCCACCGACTCCAGCGTGAGGCTGACCTGGATCGCGGCGTTCTCGTAGCTGGGATCGCGCTTGCGCAACTCTTCCGCGCCGATCCCGTCCGGCAACGACAGAACGAGACGCAGGGCCTGGGCGAAGGCTGGACTCTGGAACGACCGCGCTAGCTCGATGGCGGCCAGATCGCGGCGTTGTTGCCGATAGTGCAGGAGCTGCACCACGGCGAACCACAGCCCGCCGATGACCAGCAGCACGCCGAGGATCTCGGCCCAATTGGCGAGGGTGTTCAAATCCATGTGCTCACCTCGGAGAGCGAGCTGACGTGGAATACCGGATTCTCTGCTTGGCGAACTCGGGTAAGATAGCGTCAGCGCACGTGGATCCATACGGCCGCGAAGCCTGAGACGAACTGCCAGTCTTCTACGCGGCCCACGTTCTCCTTGAACCCACCAGGACTGGTCTCGCCCCTCAGATCACGCGGTGCGACCCAGGTGTAGCTGGCACCCAGCTCGAGCGCCGTGCTCGGACCCAAGCGAATGTTCACACCGCCGTGCCCACCGACCCCGAAACCTCCACCCGTCACTCTGGAATCGCCGACGCGCAGCGGGTCATCGAACGACAATGAGTTGTAGAGCCCCCGAGCGCCGAGAAACGGCCGTACTGGGGACCCTGGGAAGGCGTGCCAGGTCGCTCCCAGAAAGAGATCGAAGAAGCGCCCGCTACTGAACTCCTCGAAGGATTCCAAGAAGACCAGGTCACCACCGAGCATCAGCTCCCAGATCTCCGAGAACATACTCGCCGCGAAACGCCCGCCGATGCCGGTTGGCTTGGCCGTGAAGTCGAAGTCGTCAAGCGTCATCTGCCACTCGGCCTGCCCGGCGATGAACCCGAGGTCGAGGTACAGGCCCCGCGGCAGGCGGTTCCCTCCGTAGGCGTCGTACTGTCGATTGCCAGTCCTCTCGTTAGCATCACGGGCTCCCGGCGGCAGGTCGAGACGTAGCGCCAGACTCAGAGGTATGGTTTGCCCGCCACGCACGGTCACGGTTTGAGTTAGCGTCCGGTCGCTACCACGCATGCCCCAAATCCTATGGATCCCTGGAGCGACATCGGTCAGCGTTAGCGTTCGGCCGGTGCTACAGGCACCCACGGGTCCAAGCGCTGGATCATCCATGAACACGGTCACGTCATCGTGCAGACACGAGATGACGATGTCACCCGGCAGCTCGATCAATTGCGCATCGATTTGCGCGGCCTCGCTATGCTCCAGCACGAAGTGCTGGGTCAGCGGCGCGTAGCCATCGCTCTCGACCCGTAAGTGATGGGGGCCAGTCTCGATCTCTTTACCCTGCCACGGCGTTGTACCGACCCGCCTTTCGTCCAGGTAGACGGTGGCCGCCGGCGCGTTCGAGAGGATACGCACCGATCCCACACCCCGCTCCAGAACGATGTCACGCCGCGTCAGTCCTCGAGGTGTAACATCTACATAGCCGCTGTAAGGGCGGTGCCCACTCGCGGTTACCGTCAGCAGGTGCTCTCCCGCAGCCGTGGTGGTAGTCACAGGCGCGGGCACTACGACGCGTTCATCGATCTGCACCCACGCCAGGGAGCCGTCCTGAGTACGAACATCCACGCGCAACTCGCCCAACTGGCTCGGCGATACCGAGTCCGCGGGCGGCCGACCAAAGGCGACGACCCCGGCGGCCGGCAGCAGATCGCCCACGGGATCGAGTGACGGCGGAGGCACGACCACACTCCAGGTGCCGACGATCTCGCCCGGCGAGAGCTCCGTCGCACCGGCGGCGACCACGAGCTTCATACGTAATTCTGTACCGAATCTGACCGGCAGCACCGATCCCTCCAGCAACCCGCCGGCCGTCTGGAACTGCCCTACCACATCGCTGGCACGGCAGAACGGAGCTTCCTCCGTATAGCAGTCCTCCAGATCTTCGAGAATACGCTGGCGGGCCGACTGATCGATGACGCGGATGCGCTGAGCGGCCAGCGCGTCGGTCAGTCGGCGCTCGAGCAAGTCGCTGGCCTGCACGCGATAACCCCGCTCGTCATGCAGGATATGAAGCACGAGCAAGGGTTCGTACTGTTCCAGGTCGGGCACATCCGCCCGCATTTCGGTGACCAGTCGAGCCAGGTGACCGTCCAGTTCCTCCCGGGTCGGCACCGGTTGCTGGGCGGCGGCGTCTGCTAAGGCGCACAGCGTCAGCAACAGCGAGACACCAACCCGTCGAGCTAGCCGGAACGACATTCTACATCTCCCGTTCGCGCGCGAGGACGCGAAGTAGCTTCAAGGCAGAGTCACTCAATCCCAAGCCGAGTCGCCGAAGTGCTTCCTCTCTCGCAGCCGCCGGAGTGGAACCGAGCCCGCGCACGTCGGTCAGAATGCTCTCGACCTCCATCCCTAAGCCATCCAGAACGAGAACGCCCCGGGCCCAGGCCGTATGCAAGTCTCCTGCGTCAGCGCCGCCGCTCACCTCACACTGGAGCGACAGCCGGGCCTCGGCACCGTCGTCAAACCGCACACCGGCCGCTCGCAATCGCGTGCGAAGCTCCATCAGGCTGGGTTCACAATCCGGCGTGCCCGTCAGCTTCACGGCGACCTCGAGTGGCGGACCGAGGTCCACCTGGATGGAGCGATCGAGGAGGGCACCGAGCACACCCGCCAACTCGCCCGCCTGCGCGGGGACAACAGCGAGGTAGCTGGAGATGTCCGGCCGCACCCGAACCGTTCCCGGCTCCACGGCCAGCGACGTGTCAGCGCCACACACCGCGCGACCGTCCGCCCCGGTGACCGCCCTCTGGTTTGCCGATCCAATCAAACACTCCACCGGCACTCCGGCCGCCGGCCTATCCTCGAACAGCGCCGTCACTTCGATCTCCCCTGCTTCGGCACGTCCCGACAGTCGCAGAGAAGCGACCAGCTCTTCGGCGAGGCTGGCCATTCGATCCGCGTGCTGGGATCGGTTGAGGTTGCCAGGCACGATGACCTCGGTGGCCGTATCGAGGACGCGTCCCATCGCAGCTCCCCAGCGGTCGTCCGCTGCAAGAGCACTAACTGACGCGGGTGCAGCGCCGACGAGTCGATCAGCACGCTGCGTGGTCTCTTCGATCCGTGCTCGCTCCGCTTCCGCCAGCGACCGCGGATAGCTCATCAGTACGCTGACCCGATATGAGCGTCCCCAGTCCTCCTCCCACACCTCGTGATACGTGTCGCTGCGACGGGCGTCGGCCAGAAAAACCTCGCTGTCGTAGTAGACCGTCGCGCCGCCCGACCGCGTCACTTCGCTGCTCGCGCTGTAGACGTAGGAAGTGAAGCGCGCGCCGACCCAGGCCGCGACGTCGGTCAAAGCCTCGGCGCGGGCACAGCGAAGCGCTTCCTGGTAGTTGGGCAAATCGGTACAGGTAGCGACGAAGTACAGCTGATCCCGCGACGCGGGCAACGATTCCACCCAGGCCGGCCGCTCGGGAGCCGAACGCTCGACTATCTTGCTACTGCTACCACACGCGACAACGGCGAGAGCCACCGCCCAGGTAAGGTCCCGGCGGTTCACCCTCGAATCTCGTTCAGCCTCCGGATCGCGTCGTCGATGAACTCCTCGGCGTCGGTGTCGCCGTTCTCCTGCGCCTGCTTCTTCAGCTGCTCCAGCGCCCGCGCCTGAGCCATGGCGTACTCCTGCTCCGGGACCTTGAGCAACACGAAGGCGTTGTAGCGATACTCGACTCCGTAACCCGTCTTCACGGCGACTTTCTCGTAGTAGCGCTCCTCCGTCTCGGCTCCACTCAAGCTGACTTGCTTTACCGCCAGCTCTTGGAAGTTGCGGGCATACTGATCGAGACGGTCCTTGCTGCCGACTTCGCTGGCCTGCAGCAGCGAGCTCCAGACGCTCATCACGCTCTCGCCCATCTCCTGCATCGCTTCCGCTTTGGCCATGCGCAAGCAGAGAGCGTAGTCTGTATAGCCCTCTTCGCCGCCGGAGAAGAACTTCATCTCATCTTTGTCCTTCGGCGGATCAACGACCCAATCCGGCCGATTTCCGTCACTGCGCTCGACGATGACTTCGGCGCCGATCGGCGCCTCCTCGAGATCCTTTACATCCGTCTTGCCGCCGCAGGCAACGGCGCCTGCGAGCACAGCCAGGGTTAGGAGTCTCGGGACATGGGCACGAACCATCATGGGAACCTCCTGGGCAGGAATTCGCGTACGCACTATGGTCGCTATCACCTGAGGCGGGGTCAAGTTCCGGCGGGCGGAAGCGACCTGCTCACAGTAATGCCACGGCCCAGTTGCCCGGGCCGTTAGGCCTGCCGCAGTTACGCTCCCATCTGGCAATGTACTTATACGGATAGGAGGTTCCGAGGTTCCAAGCCCTGTCAGCCGAAGCCTGGTCAGCGGCCGGCACTCGACCTCGACAGCCACGGAAGCAGAGCCATCGCCGTCGACCAGGCCTGGTCGGATGTGACCCCGATGCTCCGCAGCTCTTCGCCGTGCAGAACCTCCGGCCAGGCGCCAAGCGCATTCGCTTTGTAGAGGCGGGCCACCTGCCGCCAGTGGCGATCCGCGGAGTCGAGACGTCCAGCAATGTATTCCGCCAGACTCACCCAACCGGTGAACAGCGGCCAGACCGAGCCCGAGTGATACCCGTCGGGCTCGTAGCTCAACTCGGAGCGCGGGGAGAGCCTCACCCCCCACTCCGCCGTGAAGTCCTCGCTCGCCACCCGATCCAGCCAACCCTGGCAGCGTTCCGGCGTCACCGCGCCCAGCCACAGCGGCACCGCCGTCATCACAGTCTCCCTCATGTTCAGCGAACCGTCCGCCCGACGCCCCGTGGCGTAGCGCCCCTCGATGGGATCGAAGAACGACAGTTCCAGGCTGGCCCGAGCGGCCGCGGACCGATAGCCGAGCTCGTCACCGAACTCCCGCTTCCCGAGCCGGCGCGCGGCTGCCTCCAGCTCTGTCAGCGCCGCCACCCAGACCGCGGCGAGATACAGCGAGACGTGGTGCTCTCCCAGCGGCCCGAACTCCACCCACCCGTGCCCCACCCCGGTGTTCTCGATTAGACCGTCGCCGTCGCTGTCCGTGGAGAGACAATACTCGTAGGCCCTGACGATGTGCGGCCACTCCTCCTCCACCACCTCGCTTTCCCCAGTCGCTGTCAGGTAGCGAGCGGCCAGCAGCAGATAGAGCGGCGTCGAGTCGGCGGAATCGTAGTGGACCACCCCGCTCGTCGTGCACTCGTGGAAGATCTTGCCCGTGATATCTTGGTGACGCCCGAGGAACTGCAAGGTCTCCCGCACCACCTCGAACTGGCCTACCCCCAGACATGCGAGGCCCGTCCAGCACGCGTCCCGGCCGAAGAACCAGGCATAGCCCGGCCGGCCGTCGCCAAAGGCGCCCTCACCGGACCTTCCGTACCCGGCCGCCAGGCACGTCCCCAGACCCGGCACGTGGACGCGGTAGCTGGCCAGACGGTATGTCGCCCAACGCAGCGCCTCCTGTAATTCTGCCGTTTCCCCGTTTGTCGACACCTCGCCGATATGTGTCATCTTGTTGTCGGACAATGGTTTATGTTGTATGGACACTGTGTCCACGGACGGATCTTGCGGCGTGGCACCGACCAAGGCTAGGCGCGTCGCCTCGCTCAGCGACAGCCTCGCGCGGAGCCGGAACCGGGAACGCTCCTCGTCGCACGCGTCCTCAACCTCGAGCGTCTCCGGGACCGGCTCGATGCGGACACCCAGCCAATCCCCTGTCTCTGAGGACACCCCGACGGCGCCCGCCTGTTGGGCATAGGACAGTCGGCCGGCGGAGTTGGGAGGATACGGCCACATGAGCCGCAGATCGCTTTCCAGCGTCAGGACAAGGCGTATCGGACTGTCTTCTGGCCGGAGCTCGACCAGGACAGTGGGGCGCTCCCCATCAACGCTGGTGCGCTCGAGGACAGTGTGTCCAGCCACCTCCAAGCGGCGCTCCACCCGGTTCGGGCTGACGCCGAAGTGGCTGGCGACGACCTGGACAGCTCTGTCTCCGTCAGTGTCCACGGTCAGGCTCCAGCGGGCGATCGCACGGTTCGGGTGGAACCAGATCTCCTCAGGGCCCGTCCGCTCGCGTCCAACGACCAGGGCACGCGCGCCGGCCAACGTGTACTCGGCATCTGTGGCGTCACGCTCGAGTTGCCGTCCACTGGCGGGCTCGATTTGGACGTCTCCCAGGGCCGGCGGCAGGGGCACACGATCATCGAGCTGGAGACCCGGGCCCGGCGGTTTCCAAGCGCCGCCCATTGCCCTAAGGCGGTGTCCGTTGGCGGCCACGCGTCTCAGCGAGTTTTCCACAACTCGCTGCAGGTGCGGCCGATAGGTGGCATCTACCGATGAGAAGTAGAGGTAACCGCCGATGCACACCGCCCAGCCGTCGCCGACCATGTATTCCCACGCCAGCCGGCGGCCGGGATTCATCGAGATAAGAGACTTCTCGACCGCGATCACCCGGCCTTGGCTCGGCCAGCGGTTGCCGGTGTAGGCGCAGCGTACGAATCGCTCTCCCTCTTCCGGCCTCCAGGTGTAGGCGCCACTAGCTAGACCATCGAAGAGCGGGTGCCCGCGGAAGCTCTGCAGACCGCGCATACTGCGTCGTTCGCTGAACCCGCTCGACAGCTCGTCCACGGGCTCCTCGGACCACGTCGCATCTGTGTGTTCGTCCGGGGACACATCCTCCCACCCTAGCTGCACCGGCAGGCTCGCCGCCGCTAGCGTCGCCAACAGGCCTCCCCCGGCGCGGACGTGGGCGTCGATCGCCAAGCGCTCGGCGCTCTGTAGCTTGGGTGGGTCTGTCGAGTGGAACCACAGGGTCGAGCGATAACCCAGGAGCGCCTCCGGCACATCTCGCAGGCGGACGGCCAGGACCACCAGGCCGGGAAGCCCCCGCAGCCAAGCCAGTGCAGCGTCGGCTTCCGGAGACGGGAGACCCGCAGGATCCACGAACAGAACGACGTGGCCATCGCGGGGCTGCTCGGCGACACCTGGCGCAGAGTTCATGACACTAGGATGCACCCGGGGACCCAAGGCTCGAAAGGCTCGGCTGTGCGCCGCCGCGCCGCTGGCTCGCACGCGACTCTGTCTAGGAAGCGACCTCTATCGCTTCACCAATCCGCGATTCCCCTGCGCGCTCGCCGTTCACGGAAACCTTGAACGCCCCGGCGTCGATCTCGATGTCGACGCGGTGATTCTGAAAGGGCAAACTCGCAAGCCGCAGTGACCGGAGTCCGAAGGGCAGGGGATCGACGACGAAGGCGCGTCCAGCAGGCCGAAATCCCGCCACATATTTGACGATCAGGTCGTTGACCCACGAGTGCTGGTAGTCGTCGAACCCACGATACAGCGACGGCTGGCCGGTCTCCGGATTGTAGTGCTCGTAGCAATTGGGGCGGCCGACATCACCGTCATGGAACATCATTCGGATGAACTTGCGTATGAACTCAGCCGCCGCGGGGCGAAGGCTGTCGTCGAGCTCGACCGCCGTACCGGCGAGGGCTTCGGCCACGTGCGAGTTCGCCATCGGCCAGACGCGGCCGTTCCAGGCGCAGTTCAGCCGCTCGCCTTTCCACTCCCCGTCCGGGCTGTAGGTGGGATCGTCCGCACTCGTCGAGGGCACGGGAAACTCGGTCCAAAATTCCTCGGGGTTGAACAGATGCCGCCGTAATCCGCTGACATGCTCCGGACCGACGAGGTCCGTGAAGTAGGGATAGAAGCAGACCGCGGCTTTCACTCCCGTGCGGCGCATGCTCTGCGGATCAATGTCGGAGAACATTCCCAACTCCGAATCCCACATCGATCCGAGCAGCGCTTCCCCGGTGCGATCGGCGGCGGCGATCCAGCGCCCGGCTTCGCCGAACTCATGCAGACGGCCGGCGATGACGGCCAGCGCCCGCTGGAGACGATAGGTATATACCGTCGCATCCACGCCCTTCAGTCGAATCCGCTGGCCCCAAGCTTCACTGTCCGCTTCTCGGCTCACCGCCATGTAGCGGCTCATATACTCCTGACCCGTCTCGAAATGGTCGACGACATCTGTGAGACCGCTCTCATCGGCGTCCCGCGCCCGGTCCAGCCACCCGGCGTACAGCGACAGAGGACCATAGACGGCCCTGAGAAACGCCAGGTCCGGGTGAACCGCGTCCACGCAGAGCACCGCATCACCCCAGTCGGCGAAGTAGAAGTCGGTACCCTCGAGATGGTTCACGTACAGGCGACCGTGGAGCTGGCCGCTCGGCTTTTGCTGGGCGAGGAAGTTGAGCAGGACACCACGAGCCCGCGCCGGGTCGGAGAGCCAGCGCAGCTCGCGAGCGTGACATTGCGCGCTGTACGCGATCGGGAGGTGAAAGTAGCCCG
>JBDHAI010000074.1:0-13378 GCA_039588155.1 Gemmatimonadota bacterium
CAGTAGGGCGAGATCACACTCGGCGTCTCGACGAGGGGGAGGCTGTAGAACTGCTCCACGATCCGCATCGCCGCCCCGCCGATCTGTGCGTCTTTAACGGCATCATGATACAGGCTGAGACCATAGGCACCGAGCAGAGTGACCGCCGCATACGTAACCAGGTGCTTGAACGACGGCCGGGCCCAACGCGCCAAGAAAGTCGAGCGCTCGCGGTCGATGCCGTATCTCCAGAACAGGGCAAAGCTCAGGAGCGAAAAGACATAGTAACCGCTGCACAGCAAGCAAAGGCTGCCCAGATCGAACACGGAGTGCGTGGCCAACACCACGACCCCGACCGCGTTCACGAGCGAGAGCGTCTTGTTGGTCTGCTCGAAAGCCGGAGACGGAAACACGGCGCCCAGCGCTACGAGGCCACCGAGGACAAGACCGAAATACCCAAGCGGCACACCGCCAACCTGCGAGATCAGTGCAAAGGCCGAGCTGTCGCAGTTGAGGAAGGCGCTGATGTCACAAAACGACCCTTCCCAAATCGAGGCGGGGTAGTTGGCGTTGAAGAAGTGTTTGATCGTCAAGACCGAGAAGAAGCACATCCCCAGCGCGGAGACGAAGCTCAGGGCCCGGCGCCTCGAGTGGCCGGCCAGCGTTAGCGAGTCCTCCACTTAGCGTTCCCTCGCTTTCGCCAGCTTCCCAGCGATCAGCGCGTCTAGGCTGTACTTCCCTGGGCCTACGAACATGAGACCGAGAAAGAGGAAAATGTTCTTGGCGGCATGCGCCGGGTTGCCGCGTCCGCTGGCGTAATGCTGGATCGTGGCCACGAACATCGTAAAGAACAGCAACGCACAAACCGGCCGGAAGAACAGTCCCAGCGCGAACAAGACACCGCCGACCGATTCTGAGAACGCCGCCATGAACCCAAAGAAGGTATGCCCGAAACCGATGCCGACGTATTGCATGGCGCCACCGATGTCAGCCCAACGCTCGGGACCTCCAGTCAACTTTCCCCAACCGTGATAGAACAGGAAACCGAGGCCGAATCCAATGCGGATCAGCAGCAGCCCGATGTCTCGATACCGCTCCAACTTGGTCCAGAACATGAGATTCCCCTCTACGATTGGTGACAGCCGCCGTCGCGTTCCACGCTAATCGCGGGGCGCACCCAACCAACAACCTGAGGCTGCGCGGCACCCACCGGCAAGCCCATCCTCGAACAAGAGATCTACCGCCGAGGCGATCGAAGTACTAACTTCGCCTCTCACCCAGCCATCCCGGCCAGAGTACGCCCGGCCACTCCGGACTCGACACGTTTCGCGACATTCTGAACCCGGCACGCGTCTCCGCGGGCCTGGAAAAGAATTTCAAGGGGAACGCCATGGCGAAGCATGAACCGCACAAGACAAAGACTGTCCGCCTGCTTTTCTTTCCGTCGCTCGATGAGCGGAAGAAGTTCCTGGCGGACGCCCACTTCAACGTTTTCAATCTGACATCAAAGCAGGTCACCTTCGATATGTGCTCGCTGGGCACCAGTGCTTTCAGCCAGGAGCAGCTCGCCGGGCAATTGATCGGCGATGAGGCGTACGCGGGTTCGCGCAACTTCGAAGCCCTAGAACACGCGGTGCGAGAGGTGTTGGGGCACCACTACGTTTGCCCGACCCACAACAATCTCGGTTCGGTCAAGCTCGTCGTCTCGACTATGGTGCCGCCCGGAGCGGCGATTCCGAGTAATGCTCGCACCAAGCTCGACGTGCTCGATCCGCTGGGGGTGGAATACCCGGACATGCGCGATCACGCAGAGTCCGTTTTTACGGGCAACATGAACCTCGACCTGCTCGAAGACACCCTGCGCCAGAACGACGTCGCGCTCGTCGGCCTGCAGGCTTTCGCCGACGGGCAGCACCCTTTCAGCCTCGAGAACCTGCGTGCCATCCGCTCCCTGGCTGAGAAATACGGGAAGCGACTGATCTGCGACGGCTCACGCATTATCGAGAACGCCTGGTACATTCAGCGTCACGAGTCGGGCCAGGCAGATCGAGCCATCGCCGACATCGTCAAACAGATCGTCAAAACCTGCCATCTCTTTCAGATCGACGGCGCTCAGGACCCCAAGTGCAACACCGGTGGGATTCTCACCACCGATAACCCCGACGACCACGAAAAGCTCATGAACGAAGTGGTCGTATTCGAGGGGCTGCACACCTACGGCGGCATGGCGGGCCGCACCCTGGAGGTCCTCGCCCGCGGCCTGCTCGAGATGTGCGACGAAGCCGAGGTCCACTGGGTCATGCACCAGACGGAACGGTTCACCCAGCGTCTGCAGGACGCCGGTGTACCTCTTGAGCGCGGCTGCGACGGTGCCTACCTGAAGGCGGATGAATTTCTGCCCCACATACGGAAGCACCAGCAAGACACGCTGTCCGCAGCACTGTACATCAGCTCTGGCGTACGCGCCATCGCTCACGGCCTCGTGGGCCGGGACAACCTCGTCCCCGTTCAGATCCCGCGGCTGGCGATGATGAACGATCAACTGGATCAGCTGGCCGACGCGATCATCAGCCTGCACCACCAGCGTGACCGGGTGACGGGGCTACAGGCCACCGCGACCGGCACCTGGCGCGACCAGATGCGGTACCATTGGGTTTATCCCGACTTCGAGAGTTTCGATTTCGACACTTTTCCCTACGAGATCCACACGATCGAGAAGGTCGGAGTGCTCACACGCGGCCAGCGTGAGAAAGCCATCCGCGCCGCGGGCTACAACACTTTCCTGCTTCGCTCCGCCGACGTGACCATCGATTTCCTGACCGATTCCGGCACAACCGCGATGAGCTCCGACCAGTGGGCCGCCTACGACGCGGCGCGTGCCAGCGCTACAACGAGCGACGAGTACCACCGGCTAGTGGCGGTATTGAGGGACATCACCGGCTACAGCTACATCATCCCGACCCACCAGGGTCGCGCCGCCGAGCACATCCTCAGTCAGATCTGCATCGAGCCGGGCCAGTGGGTGCCCGGAAACATGTACTTCACTACCACGAAGCTCCATCAGGAGCTGGCGGGCGGCATTTTCGTCGACGTCATCGTCGATGAGGCCCACAACCCGGCCAGCGATTTTCAATGGAAGGGCAACATCGATGTTCACAAGCTCAAGTCGCTGGTCGGCGAGCACGGCGCCGATAAGATCGCCTACATCTCCTTCGAGCACTCCGTCAACATGGCCGGCGGCCAGCCCGCCAGCATGGAGAATATGAAGGAGGTCTACGAGTACTGCAGCGGACTGGGCATTCCCGTCTTCTTCGATGCGACACGCTTCGCCGAGAACGCCTACATGATCCAGAGCCGCGACCCCCGTTACAGGAACACGCGCGTACGAGACATCATCCGCGAGATGATGCTCTACGGCGACGGTTGCACGGTGAGCGGCAAGAAGGATTTTTTGATCAACATTGGCGGCGTGCTCTGCTTCCGCGAGAACGCCGACCTGGCGGGCAAAGCCAATGAGCTGCTTCGCGTTTACGAGGGCAACATCACGGACGGCGGCCTCGCGACCGCCGACCTTGCCGCTATCGCCCGGGGCATAGAGGAAATGGTCGACGACCGCTACATCAAGTCGCGGGTCCAACAGACACAATACCTGGGGTCGCTTCTCCTCGGGGCCGGCGTGCCCATTGTCACGCCTCCCGGCTCTCACGCCATCTTCCTCGATGCCAAGCGCTTCTTGCCCCACATCGACCAGGACGAGTTTCCGGCCCAACGCCTCGCCGCGGAGATCTATGTGGAGACCGGCGTGCGGGCGATGGAGCGGGGCAACGTCTCAAAAGGCCGCGACCCCGAGACGAGCGAAAACAGCAGACCCGCTCTCGAGCTCGTCCGCCTCACGATCCCGCGCCGTGTCTATAGCAACGACCACATGCAGGCCGTGGCAGAAGGGATCAAGCGCGTCTTCGATCGCCGCGATGATATCAAGGGGCTCAAGTTCGTGTACGAGCCGGCGAAGCTCAGGTTCTTTCAAGGGCGCTTCGAGTCATTGTGAGTCCCGGCTCGCGCGCTGCCGGTACCGACCGCACCCGTCGCCTCTAGCACATCGCGACGCCGGATGTAAGGTCAGACCTTCACCACCAGCGAGATGGTAAAGAAGCTGTCCAGCTTCTGGAGCGGCACCAGCACCGCACCTGCCGGCGAGCCGCCCGGCTCGAACAACCCGACGGTAGAGAGCGAGGGCTCGTTCCGCCACAGCAGCTACAGTGCAGGCTTCAAGGCCAGAACCGAGCTGATCGCGATCGGAAGGGCGTTATAGAAGTCGAGCCGGATGTCGTCCGTATTGTCCAAGTTCAGATCGCTGATCAGTCTGCTTTCGAAGTCGGTGGAACTCGTCAAGTTCCACCAGAAGTCGTAGGCCAACCTAGCGCCGGCGAACTCCGACTTGATGAAGGGATTCGTGACCACATCTTCCTGGAGTGTGTACGTCGCACTGTAGTCCGTCTTGAAGCGGAGCCGCTCCGTGTCCACCCAACTGTTGCCCACACCCGCGGCGAATAACAGCCGACTGTCAATCCCGGAGAACCGGTTTCGCAGCCAATCGGAACCGCCGAACACGAAGAATCGCTCGCTGATCGTGTAATCGTATCGACCACGCAGGAAATAAGCCTCGGCGGTCTTCTCGGTCGCCTTGTCTTCCTGGAGAACGAAGTCCTCTTGCGACGTGCCGACGGCCGTCCGCGTCGTCAGCGACGACTGCTGAAAGACCGAGCCCCCTTCGAACTTCAGTTCCGATCTCAGCCACTTGTGGCCCAGCGTGCTCCCGACGCCTAGCGAGAACGACTCAGAGTTCCCGCCCGCCCACACCGTGCTCAGGTCACCGGTGAAGTACCAGCCGAGATCCAACTCCTCGTCCTGTGCCACGGCCGGACGGGCGGCCAGCAGAACCCCGAAGGCGGCAGACGCCGTGGCCAGCATCACCGCTCGCTGTAGCATAATGCCCATTCTCCGCTTCCCTCCCTTTACGCTCTATCGAGCGGCTGAACAATAACGGCCCGTGTATAGGCGACCGGCACGTAGCCAGTCAATCCGGACCCTTGTGTCTGCTGGATATGACAAACGACCGCCGACATTAGTCACATCGGCGGCCGTCAATCGCTTCGAAAGTGTAGCCCAGCGGCCTAGCGGCTGGTGTAGACCCCCACTCGGCCTTGCGGGTCGAACGTCAGCACGTCATAAGGCTCTGGATTGGGGCCCTCCATGCCCGGCGATCCTTCCGGCATCCCCGGCACGGCCAGCCCTACTACCTCCGGCCTCTCTTCCAGCAACCGTAGCACGACGTCCGCTGGGACGTGACCCTCGACCACATAGCCGCCAACCAGGCCGGTGTGGCAACTCGACAGTTCCCGTGGCACTCCGTGCTGCGCCTTGATCTGAACGAGTTGCGCGTCCGTCACGTCCTTACCTTCAACCTTGAATCCGTTCGCTTGTAGGTGACCCACCCACTTCGTACAGCACCCTCAAGTCGGCGTCTTATAGACCGTCACCGTGGGACCGGCCGGGGCCGGCTTGGCGAAGAGAAAAGCGCCGGCGATCAGCCCCGTAACCACCAGGCCTCCCGCTGCCACTTTCCAGGTTCGACTGCTGCCCATTCTCACCTCCAGAGCTTGGGAAGCCGCAATGATCGCTCGTTTGGCTTGCAAGCGCAACGCCCGGCTTCACTGACCCCTACACCTTACTGTATAAAGCGTTCGCGGTGACCCTGCGGCCCGACTCCGTGGACACCTCCACCGTTCTTGAGGGGACAACTGGTCGTAACCCGTGCTGCGCCATACCCGCGTCCATCTCCCCTGCTTCCAGTAGATACAAAGGGCCCGAATCGAAGCCCCCGTACAGGTGCGGCTCCCCGGGTATCGCACGCACCTGCTTTCCCGTCGGAGCTGATCGCGGGCTGAAGCTCGCCACCAAGACCTGTCCACCCGGAGCCAGCACTCGTGCCGTCTCGCTCACGGCACGGTCCCATTCGGCCTGGGATTCCGCACTGTGGTAAATCCCCAGTGCCACCACCAACTCGAAGTACTCCGACGCGAAGGCGCCGAGATCACTCATGCGCCCCTTCCACACACGCTCCCGCGCCTCAGCCTCGCCAAGCACCTCCGCGACACGCGCTCGCGTCTTCTCTACCATCGCTGTCGACGTATCAATGGCGAAGAAATCGAATCCCTTCTCCGCCAGCAACACGGCGTTGCGACCCCCAGCGCACCCAAGGTCGAGCACACGGACTCGCGCCGGCGTCTGATGCGCGTCGAGAAGCTTTGACAAACGCTGGTCCGGCGGTCGGTCGGCGAATTCTTCTACCCGCTCCGGGCTTTCCCAGAACGTGTTTGCTCCACCCATCGCCCGCACTCCAGATCGTGAGGGTCCGGCAAAACGGATTACCCCGTGACTGAAGTCTTCACTATAGACCGAGATACTGACGCAGGAAATGGCCGGAGAACCGGAGGTGATGGAGAAGAATCAAGTAGTAGACGAAGAAGGCACCAAAGATGGCCGCGACCGCGAGCGGATGTCGTCGTCGCAACCACAGCGCTAACGACCCAAGCGACACCAGGCCGAGTTTGGCCAGCACGAACCCCAGTGGACTCTGGTTGATCAGATCCCTGAGCAGTGCGTTCGCTTCTACAGCCATACCCGTACGAATCCACCAGAGCGTGAACATCGCGTCCAGTAGGTTCAATACCAGAACGGCCTTCACGATGCCCAATAGCCATCGATAGTGCTGAGGGGTGCCAATGGAGAACCCCTCAAGGTCGATGGTCAGCGGCTCGTGGCCGTATTCAGAAAACAGACTGCTCACCGGTAACCCGCCGCGTCGTCTTGTGCGTTACCCTCTACACCAACTGAACGCGCAGGATTCGATCCGGCTGCGGGACTCTGGAATCTAAAGCTATGACTGGAATACACTTACAGACAGGAACTGCCCCCAGCGGACAGGCCGCGCGGCAGCGACTGTTGCGCCGCCACAGCGCCCTCTAATCGCCGCGCATCTGCTCTCTCATCCGCTCCATCATCTCCCTCTGGCCTGCCGCCAACTCCACCAGACGCCGCAGCTCCTCGATCGGTTCTGAATCATCGTCGACCTGCAGCCGCAGCACTACATCGTTGTTCACCCATACGCCGCCGTCTTCCTTAACGATCAGCATCGCGGCCGACTGCATCCCCCGGCGGTCGCCGCCCGCTGCCTGACCGGCCTCGAGTGCGGCCAGCAGCTTGAACGACAGATGGTCCTCTGTCTCCTCGAAAGCCCGCACCATCGCCTCGACCACCTGCGGTCCGGCAAGGATGTTACCCTGGGCAGAGCAGTGCTCGCCGATTTTGTGACCCGCCCAGTCACTCGCTCTGGGGCCCGTGTACGTCGCGACGTCGCCTTTCGCGTTCATCACCGAGAACTGTCGTCCGGCTTTGGGCCAACGTTCGGGATATGGGTCGGGATCGTTCTCGAGTATCCGGTTCACGACTTCGGTCGGAGAGAGCCCTCGCCCCAGAAACTCGAGAGCCTCCGGACCATAGCTCACGTCGACCCAAGCCTGCGTTGCGACAACGCCAACGCCGGCCTCGCCCCAGATGACG
Source organism: Gemmatimonadota bacterium (assembly GCA_039588155.1). Taxonomy (GTDB): domain Bacteria; phylum Gemmatimonadota; class Gemmatimonadetes; order Palauibacterales; family KS3-K002; genus JBDHGH01. The sequence continues at coordinate 7,603 of JBDHAI010000074.1, forward strand.
CCGTTGCCGACCGAGAAGACCCGCGATTGGACCGCGACGCCGACTTCGCCGGTCAGCGGATCGAAACCCACAATCGAAAAGGTCGCGACGGGCGGCCAGGACGTATCGGCGCTTCGTTCGAGATCATCACACGCGACAACTGCCACGATCGAGCACAAAGCGAGCGAGCCCATCAACGCCTTCCACATAACGTCCTCCTCAACCACTTGCACGTGACCGGCGGCCGAAGGCCCAACGCAGGAATCTCACCCACCCAGACCACGAGCGCGCCGGCGGATCCAGGCCGCAGTACGCCTGCGCCCTGTCGAGCGAATCCTCGATCAAAGCGTCGTGAAGCGGCCGATACATCAGAGGCCAGGTCCATCGGGCTCTGCCAAGAGCATCCATCTCGAGCACGTGCCGCAACCGCGACTCGCCCGGCCTCGCCTTCTCGAGCTCGTAGCCATGGAAACCGTCGAACCCCATTGGACCCGAGAATCGAAAGCGGACCCGGCGACCCGGTGAGTAGGCTTCCACGGAATAGCGGATCGGGCCGTGCCCGCCGGTCGCGCCGACGGCCAAGGCCCCGTCGAACTTCATCGCCGGCCACGCCTCATGCGGCCAGAGCTTGTCCTTACTCGATGACAAGCCATCGATCAGCACGCCAGCGGCTGCAGTGTCGGCGGTCAGCAGCCGTTCGTGAACAACTCGAACCTTCATTCAGGTCACACGCCGAGCGCCTCTACCGCACGCTCGTACTCGTCCGGCCTCACGTATATGACATACCCGTAACTTCCCTTCCCATCCCCAACTCCACTGGAGGCGAACACGTTGACCCGCGCCTCATACAGCTTCGCATGGACGGTCGCCAACGCGCCCAGCTCATCATCCCCCTGAACGAGCAGAGCCGGGTGGGGCCCCTGGAGGGTGAGACCCGACTTCTTCGCCTCATCCTCCATCCTCGCCGCGTCCTCTGGGAAGAGTGTCAGTTGCGTGTGTATTGGGCCCACCGGAACCGCGGTGAATGCCAAAAGGTTGAGACCCAACCGCTCGAGCAGGGAGAGAAGCTTGTATCCCTCTCCTGGCTCATCCGTGACCGTGGTGTGAAAGTAATCGACTCGGCGGACTCGATAAGACATGATTCCCCTCCAAGCGCTACTGAAACGGTCCTTTTTGGGTTCCTCCACCGCACGTCCTTCATGAGTCGCAGAAAGATATATCAATCGAGAGCGACGAGCAGTGGCGGATGGCCCTCAGCTTCGAGAAAGCGAGTAAAATCCTCCGGTGCTATCGATGTCGTCATCCCATTGTCTAGTGGATGAAAATTGAGGGCCCCTGCCTCGAGAATCGCCCGATCGAGAGCCACTCGCACCCGCCCGGCCCTGTCATTGATCACCGCGAACGGCGTCACGGCACCCGCGATGACTCCCAGATACTTCATCAAGCGCTCGGAGCTGCCAAAGGACAGCCGCCCCGCGCCGAGTCGCTCGGCGAGCTGCTTCAAGTCGACAACGCGATCTTCCGGACATACAACCAGCCACATCGCACCTTTTTTGTCTCTCAGAAACAGGTTCTTGGTGTGACAGCCCTTGAGCTCACCTCGAAGTGCCTTCGCCTCCTCGACGGTGAACACCGGCGGGTGCTCCACAGTATCAGTGGAAATGGACAGATCCTCGAGCCGCCGGAAGAGGTGCTCGGGAGCCGCTGGCTCCGATCCGTCGGCAAGGCGCGGGTTCCGTTGCTCCGTCATTTACTTGGACTTGCGCAACGCGAACTTGAGACCTGACCAGGTTTCGTCGATCGCCGCTATCTTGTAGTCGACCAACCCCGAAGCCAGTCCCACTCTCCGCACATCGGCTTGCGATAAATCGCTCGCTACTCCCGAGGCCTTCTTCGGCCAGGCGATCCAGAGCCCACCTTTCCCCGCCAGCTTCCCCAGCCCCCCGATGCGCCGCTCCAGGTCCCTTCGCGATCGCGTGAACCACACGACCAGGTCGGGCTTGCCCCGGGCCTGCTTACGCAGCTGGACCCCTTCCGGTAGACGGCCCAGCGTCCGCTCGAACCCCTGTGGTGCACCGACCAGCGCCACCACATGACCCGGCTTGACGCCGAGCTTCTTTGGTAACGGAGTACCGGAATAGCCAGCGAGCGCCGATTGGTGCACCACCGGCTCTGTCGGCGGGCGAGAGATGGCCCGTTTGAGCGCGCTTCGAATCCGCCTCCACGACGTGTACTCGGCATCGGGCAGCAGCTTCTTGACTCTGGCCACTTNGACCCTGCCCAGGCAGTCGGTTCAAGTCGATGACCACCGCGGCGGGAGGATTTCGCTTCAACTCACGCAGGCTGCCTTGAGTTACCGGCTCGCTGTTGACCTCGTAGCCGGCGGCCCTGAGTTTCTCAGCCAACTTCTCAGTTTCGGACTCTTTCCAGTGAATCAGCCGAATACGTTGCAAGCGGCCACCCATCTACTTGCGCTCCTCGGTCAACCCTACTGCTAATCCTCCTCGGCCCAAGCGTCGGCTTCGAAGCCATAAAGCTCGATGCCCTCCGCTTTCCATGCATCGGCCGGTAGACCCGCCTTTCGACACAACCCGTCGAGGAAGTCTTCCCTGCCCCACCCCTGCGATTCCGGCACATGCGGCAGCAACAACCCCGAGTGCGGGCCTACCGAGATCAGCAACCCGTGTCGACCGACTTCGACTTCATTCGGCTGAATCGCCATCAACGGCGTCAGTACGCTGATCTCGATTCGGAGAAGTGCCAGTTCGCCTGCCATTACAGGTGGAAAACGTGGGTCGGTGGCTGCGGCAATCGCCATTTGTGCCACCGATTCGATGAGCGGGCGGCGCGGCTGGCTCTCACCCCGACATCCTCTCAACTCGCCAGATTCGCGGCGCCGAAGGGTGACGAACGAGGCCCGCGGCTGAAGTAGCACGTCCGAGTCGCAGTCGGGCGTGCTGAACTCGGCGCCGTGCAGATAGTCGTCGAGAATCTGCCGCGCCGTCTGCAGTAGCTCTCGCCGGTCCGCCTCCGACAACTCTGCTTGGATGTCGGACCCGAGTCTGGGCTCGCTGTCCTCGCTCAAGAAACCCCGCTAGACCGTTGGTAGATACTCACGGCTGTAAGCTAGCCGTCATAGCAAACGGCCCGCAAACCCGTCCACCTGGCTCAGTCCGGCACCTAGGCCTCAGAAAGCCCCTCCGCTACTCCGAGGTACTCTCGTCTAAATTGCGCGTGCGAGCGAGCCTCCTCGGGTCGGCCCAAACCGTGGGTGGTCCCCGCCACACACCAGATGACTTCGTCGGCTGTGTTCAAGAGCGGCGCCACATCATGGCCGGTCGTCACGACCGCCGTTCCCGCAGCCGCCAAGTTTCTCAAAGCCGAGCCCACCGCCTCCTGGTCCTTGGGCGTGATCCCTGCGAAGGGCTCATCCACCAGCAGGCAAAGAGGCTCTCGCAGCAGGGCACCGGCCAAAGCCGCACGTCGAGCCTCGCCTCCCGACAACCTATCAGATCGCATACCTAAGCAGTTCTCGAGTTCGAGTAGGTCTACGACCTGATCGAACTCTTGTCCCCCAAACCTCTTGAGTATGAACCGCAGCTGCTTGGCTACGGGAAACGTGCTCGGCAGCCGGCCTCGCTCCTCCAGGTAATACAGGCCGCGCCGCGCCAGCACCGGCAAGCGTGGGCGCGTGTAGGCTTCGGAGAGGAACCGCACGACGCCCGTTTCGGCTCTCACCTCGCCGACCGCGATGCGAAGCAGCGTCGATTTACCCGACCCGTTGCGCCCCAGCAAGGTCGTCACGCGACCCTCTTTCGCCCAAAAGGACGCTGCCTTCAATACCTCGTGGCCTCTGAACGACTTCACCACCGAGTCCACGGCCAATATCTCCCTAACCATTCGCCAGTCCCCGGGTCACCAAGCGCAATACGATTTCAAGTGCACTTCCCGTCAGCAGGATGGCCGCAACGATAACGGCGCGTGAGAACCCGAGATTGGCCAGAAAACGACGTTCGCTTCGCCTTTCCGCGTCCAAAAGAAGCACGGCTATAGTGAATGCGAGTGCGAGCATAAACGCCCGAAAGGAAAAGTTCAGAGAGCGCGAGAAGGCATGGAGGGCCACCCAGACCAGCGTGGTCCTCCATACATAGACCCTGATGTAAGGCCCAGGCAGCATCTCCATGGCCAGGATCGCTCCAAGGCCGCTCCGGCAACCTACTCGGCCGGCGCCGACAATCCTTTGCTGCGTTCTATCGATTGGAGCGCGAGATACCCCTCACCGAACCTGTCGATATTATCGACTTCATCAGTGTATTGATCGTGGTGACGCTCCTCTTCTGCGACGAGATCTTCGAAAAGCCGCTTAGTGGCAGAGTCGTTGTTCGCCCCACACGTGTTTGCCCATTCGTTGTACTCTTTAGCACTCTGGGCCTCCATAGCGGCCGCGCGCTCCAACATCTTCCGGACGTCCTGGATCTTCTGGACCTTCTCAGCCGGAACCATCTCTACTTCACCTTTGAGGAAGAGAATCCGCTCGGCTGCCCGCTCGATGTGGATCATCTCTTCAATCGACGTTTGCTTGAAAAGTCCAGCGAGAAGATCGTACCCCTGATCGTCGCAGTGAAAGTGGAAGTACATGTATTGATGGACGGCGGCCAGCTCGTCGGCTACCGCCTTGTTCAACAGCTCGATACTCTTCTCATGCATGGCTCAAATCCTTCCCCTCCTGAGTGGCTCAACTCTCGCTTATACCTTCAACTGCTTCGCGCGCCGCTTCTGCTCCTCGGCTGATACGTCTTCCACATGGGTCGCGATCCACCAGATGTTGCCCGACGGATCTCTCACACCTCCATATCGTTCCCCCGCGTGATACATGGTCGTCGGCTCCATCAGCGAAAAGGCTCCTGCCCGCACAGCTTGCTGATAAACAGCATCACAATCCTCCACATACAGATAGAGCGCGGCGGGCATCGCCTCGAACTGGCTGGTCGGCTCACCCATCATCACAATCGAGTCGCCGAGCTCGACTTCCACGTGCATGACGGAGCCGTCGTCCCGATCGAGGCGGAAGACTTCCCTGCCACCAAAGGCCTGGACGAGAAAGACCACGAGATCCGCGACCCCGTCAACCAGCAGGTACGGCGTGACGGTATGGTAGCGCTCGGGGATTGGCACAACCGACATGCTCGCCTCCTTTCCTCAGACACGGCACGCGGCAGCTATCGTCAACTGGCCGCGCGAGCCGAGCCTCGGGCTGATGACCTTACGAGAGAATACTGCGGCGACCGCGGCAATGACAACGGTCCGCTGCCGCTCAATCCGACACGAAGACCGTCCCCGGCTTTCTAAAATTCATCGTAAACGCGTACCATGGTCCCAGCAGCTCGTCGAACTCGAAGCCGACGGACTCTGCAAGACGACGAACTCGCGCGCGCGACTGATAATGCGGATCCGGCAGCACCTCTGTGACCGACAGGATGCCCCCGGGCCGCAAAGCCCCGTAGATCTCGCGCAGCGCCGCGGTCTGGTCCACGATCTCTCCCAAAACGGTCACCAGAAAGGCAATATCAAACGCGTTCTCCGCTACCTTCCCTTCGCCCGCTCCCCCTAGAACGGGTTCGATGTTGTCCAGGTCGAGCGACTCGATCCGGCTCTCGAGCCTGCGCAACATCGCCGGCTGAAGGTCGAGCGCGACGCAACGACCACCCGGCTCCACCGCCCGAGCCGCCGGGACAGCCACGCGTCCCGGCCCACAGCCTGCATCCAACACGTCCATGCCCCTCCGGACACCCGCTCG
>JBDHAI010000075.1:0-9773 GCA_039588155.1 Gemmatimonadota bacterium
GGCCGTGGTGGCTAGGGTCGAGGAGCTCGAACCCGATGTGCTCGTGATCGATTCGATCCAGACGCTTTACACGGAGCGCTTGGACGGGGCTCCAGGTAGCGTGGCTCAGGTTCGCGAAGTTGCGGCCGGACTGCAGCGCGTCGCCAAGCGCCGGGAGATGGCGACGTTTGTCGTCGGTCATGTAACGAAGGAGGGAGGGATCGCCGGCCCGAAGACGCTCGAGCACATCGTCGACGTGGTTCTCTACTTCGAGTCGCCGACCGGACTCGATCATCGCATCGTGCGAGCCACCAAGAATCGCTTCGGAGCCGCAGACGAGATCGCTGTGTTCCGGATGGGCCTTTCGGGTCTCGAGCCGGTCGATAACCCGTCCGCCCTCTTCTTGCAGGGCCGTCAGGACCGCGCCAGCGGGTCGGCGGTGGCAGCGGCCGTCGAGGGCACTCGCCCAGTTCTGGTCGAGGTCCAGGCGCTCGTCAATCGTTCTGTCTACGGTTCACCCCAGCGAGTCGCCACCGGCTTCGACGGGAGGCGCTTGGCATTGCTGCTGGCGGTGCTCGAGCGACGCGCGAGGTTGCGCACCTCCGACCAGGACGTCTTCCTCAACGTCGTCGGCGGGTTGCGGCTGAATGAGCCTGCAGCAGACCTGGCCGTCGTTGCGGCGGTGGCTTCTGCGATCAAGGATGTCGTGATTGGAGCCCAAACCGTCTTTGCCGGTGAGGTCGGCTTGGGTGGTGAAATCCGACCCGTGCGCCAATTGGAACGGCGATTAGGTGAAGCGGCCCGACTCGGCTTCTCGCGGATCGTTCTGGCCGAGTCCTCGGTGTCTTCGGCGAAGGGTGCGCCGTTGAGGCTCGAAAGAGTCTCGGACGTCGCCGGACTTGTCGATGTCCTCTTCGCCTGACACCTGGGCGGTCATTGTCGCCGCCGGCCAGGGGACGCGGTTCGGGACCGGCCCCCGCAAGCAGTTCGCACAGCTCGCCGGTAAACCGCTCACGCTCTGGAGCGTCGAGACCTTCCTCGCCCACCCAGCGATCATGGGTGTCACCGTCGTCGTCCCGTCAGACCTCCTGGAAACGCCACCCGAATGGTTGGCCGACCTGAAAGCCGCCGGTGTGGTCGTCGTCGCCGGCGGTGCTCAGCGCACGGACTCGGTGCGGCACGGGCTCCGCTCGGTGCCAGCCGAGGCAGAATACGTCGCCGTCCACGACGGAGCCCGGCCCCTGATCAGCCCCCAGGCGATCGGCGCGGTCCTGGCTCGTGTGGGCCCTCATAACGGCGCCGTGGCCGCCCGGCGGGTCACCGACTCATTGAAAGAGGCGGACGCGGACGGCAGAGTACGGCGAGCCGTCGACCGGGAACGCCTTTGGCATGCGGAAACACCGCAGGCGTTCCCCCGCGCGCTTCTCGTCGACGTTCACGAAAAGGCGCTGAAGGACTCGGTGCACGAATCGGACTGCGCGGCGCTCGGTGAGCGCTACGGTGTCGAAATCCACGTCGTCGAGATCGATGGGCCGAATCCGAAGGTCACCCACCCCGAGGATGTCGACCTGGTCGAGGCGCTGATTCGCCGCTCGGGAGGCGCGACCTGAACGGCGCGCGATTGTTAGAGAGGATTGAGGTCGTCCTGGCTCTGGATGCAGCCGGGATCGTGAGCGCGGCGCGGCGGGCGTCTGAAGCGCTGGCCGCGGGTGGCCTCGTCGTTCACCGCACCGAGACGGTGTATGGTATCGGAGGCGACGGCTCGGCGGAGAACAACGGACTCATCTCGCGAATCAAGCGCAGGGACCCCGATCAGCCGCTGCTCCTCCTGCTGCCCGATCTGGACACTCTGCGCCGCGATTTTCCACTCGCCGAATGGCCAGAGGAGGCCGATAGGATTGCGCAGTGGTGCTGGCCGGGGCCTTTGACACTGGTGGTCAAGTGCGAAGGGACACCTCAGGGCCTAAAAGGACCCGGTGGAGGTCTCGCACTGCGCATCTCGCCCGATCCCACGGTCTCCGCCATACTCGAACGTTGGAAGAGGCCCATGACCTCCACCAGCGCCAATCTTCAAGGTCAAGAACCGGCCCGAACCCTTGAACAAGCTCTCGAGGTGTTCGCGGGACGGGAGGATCTCGAGAATGTCGAGGTCCCGGTGGTCGCCCTCGAGGCGGGGCCCTCCAAAGGCCGTACACCGTCGACGGTCTTGAGCTTCGTCGAGAAGCCGCCCCGCATACTGCGTGAAGGTCCGGTGGGCCGAGAACAGCTGGCGGCATGGCTCCCCAATCTCAAGTAGAGCCTGAGCATAATGACACAACCCGCTGAGCGAAAACACGATAGGCCTACTACATACAACATCCTGTTCGTATGTACCGGGAACACCTGTCGCAGTCCGCTGGCCGAGGTCATCGCTCGACGCGCCATCGAGGCCCGGGGCTGGAGCCATGTGCGCGTCGATTCGGCCGGCACGTCCGCCGGATGGGATGCCCCCGCATCCGAGGGCTCGCTGAGAGCCGCGAAGCAGATCGGGCTCGATCTCTCCGCTCATCGCTCTCAACCGCTCACGCCCGAGTTGGTCGAGTCGGCGGACATCATTCTCACCATGACACCCAATCACTTGAGGACGGTCGAGGTGATGGGGGGCGACAAGAAGGTCTCGCTGGTGACCGAGTTCATGGAAGGGCCTGACGCCGCAGAGCCGATCAGCGATCCGTTCGGCGGGCCACCCTCGGAGTACGCACGCGTCCGAGAGCGGCTCGCGATAGCCATCGAAGCGCTCTTGACTCGGCTTGCCGCGATTCTCTCGCCGTGACTCCGCAGAACGTTTCGGCGCCCCTCTACGTGCTGCTCGGCGATCCAGTGCAACACTCGCTATCGCCAGCCTTGCAGAATGCCGCCATGCGCTCGCTGGGGATTGACGCCGTGTACGTGGCCGTACGCGCCTGGAGAGATCTGGTGGGTCCGTTGATGCGCGAGGTGGCGTCGGCGGGTGGCGGTGGTAACGTGACGGTCCCGCACAAGCGTGTTGCGGCCCTGGCGCTGGACGACGCCAGCGAAGCGGTTCATGCGACCGGTGCCTGCAACGTCTTCTGGTGGGACGACGATGGCCGGCTGGTGGGTGACAACACAGACGCGCTGGCCTTTCGTCTTGCCGCGGAGCGTCTCTTGGGGTCGGATCTCGACGGCCTTCGGGTTTTGCTGTTGGGTGCTGGGGGTGCTGCCAGCGCAGTTGCTTACTCGTGTCTGAAAGCGCGAGCCGAGCGTATCGACATCGTGAACAGAAGCCGGACCCGAGCGGAGGGCCTGGTCAGCGAGCTCGGGGGCAGCGATTCGTTGCACATAATCGCGGATCCAAGCTCGACGGCTTCCGAGGCCTATGACCTCATCGTCAACGCTACGTCTCTCGGGCTGGCCGAGTCGGATCCGCTGCCCTTCGCGCCCCGCAACCTCGGCGGCGGAGCCGTACTCGATTTGGTTTACGGCCCCAACGAGACCCCACTGGTACGGGCTGCGCGCGAGGTCGGCCTCGCGGCGCAGGACGGGCGCGTGATGCTGGTAGAGCAGGCCGCCGCCAGTTTTCGTCGCTGGTTCGACCGTGAGCCGCCGCGGAATGTGATGTTCGAGGCCGTCGGCTTGTCCGCCTAGAGTATTATCGAGCCGCAGGTCAGCCCGCCGGCCGCCTTCCTCGATTCGGAGATGTCGACCTCCAGCGTCGGAAATCCAGCTGCTTCGATGTGCTCCCGTGTCTGGGGTGCGCCGGCCGGGAAGAGCACGCGCCCGTTGACGGCTAGGCAGTTGGCCGCATGGGCTTCGTTCGCAGGAACCCGAATCTTCCGATAGAGAGAGAGCGCCGCTTCGTCGAAATGGCCCGGTCGGCACAGCACGGTCATCCCGCCCAGATAGGTGCAAGCGGACTTCAAATGCAACACGCCGCTGATGTGCACGGGCGTAATGCCGTAGTCGTCTTCGGCTAGCAGGGCTTGCAGTTGATCCACTGCCGGGGAGTTGGTGCGTTCGGTGATTCCGACGAATATCTGGCGCCCGATCTGGAGAACGTCTCCACCGTCCAACGTGGCTGGACTCTCCAGATGGTGGATCTTCTTGTGCACGCTTAGAGCCTTCTCGACGGCCCCGGTCTCACCTGCGCGTGACGGCGCCGCCATCCTGGCGATGATCGCCCGATCTCCTAGCACCACGGCGGTATCCTCGACGTAGCAGCAGTCTGGGTAGCGCTCGTCAGCCTCGAGTTGGATGAGGGTTAGCCCGATATCCTCGAGGGCCTGGCAGTAGACGCGGTGCTGAGACTTGGCCAATTCGATGTCGATGGGCTCTGGCGCTGATCGGGGCTGGATCGCGCGATGGAACGAATTCGGCACGCCTCTCACTATGGCGCGGGTGCCAGCAGGAGTCTCCATGAGCCGAAGTGCGCCGGTGTTCTTCGACCTCAGTATCGCCAGCTCGTGAGGTCCGCGCCGGGTGGTGCCGTCTCCTCCATTCGTTTGAGGATCTTTGGCACGTACATCGAGTTGTAGCGCAGCCGCGAAATGTGGTTTCCGTTTGCGTGATCGCCGTTCCAGCAGTGCTCGGCTCGATCGCCGTAATCGACCTCGCCCCCGTAGTAGGGTTCCGTCGTGCTCTCCAGGAATTCTTCGGTGAGATACACGGCGTTGTTGAGGTAGTAGTTGTCCATGTCACCCACGTAGATGTGTAGCTTCCCTTCGAGCTTCGGCCCCAGCGTCGTCCAGTCGCGCTCGAGGATGTAGCGTAGGTCGTAGTTCTCGCGCCAATGCGCGGCGACCTCGTGATCGATCGCGCCGCTGTACTTGTCCCAGATGCGTTTCGGATAGCCCTCGTCACCCATCGGTGAGTAGACGGCCTCCCAAATGTCCCATTGATCTCCGGAACGGCTCTTGGTGCCGAGGACGAGTTCCAAATAGTTGTACTCCCGGAGGGTGCGGTCGACCTCGCCCAGCCAGTTTCGGTGTCCCGGCCGCTCGACCCGCTTGAACGGGCCCTCGATGTAGTAGGCGTTATCGTCCTCGTAGATGTTCACCAACGTGTAGTACCGAAAGTCGATGGGATCAGGACACGCCACGAAGGCCCCATTGTAGTCGTCGGGGTAGAACACCTGGACGGCCATCGCTTCCCAGCCGCCCGTCGACCCGCCATAGAGAAAGCGGGCCCAACCTTCACCAATACCTCGGAACCGCTCTTCGATGTAGGGGATCAGCTCGTAAGTGATCGCGTCGCCGTATGGGCCCAGGTTCGCCGAATTCACAGCATACGAGTCGTCGTAGTACGGGTTCGCATGCTGAACCTCGATGATCAGCAGGCGCGGGAAGTCGGGACCCGTCCACTTCTGATAGAAATCGTAAGCCTCCTGCTGCTGGATGCGATTGTAGCACTCGACATCGAAACGCTCGCTGTACACGCACTCGAGGTCAGGATCCGGCGGCTCGGTGCGGAAGCCGCCGAAATCGTCGGGAAAGTGACCGTGAAAGACCGCCAGCGGGTAACGCGCCTCGGCGTGTTCTTCGAAGCCCTCGGGGAGCAGCACATGAGCGCCCAAATGCATGGGCCGGCCCCAGAACTCGCTGAGCAGCTTGCTCTCTATCTTCACGTGCTTGACGTACTTCGTGTCCTGCGGTTCCAGGATGGGCGGGATGACTTGATCGAGGCCGATCGAGATAACGCCGGCCGTCTCAGGGTCGACGCGGATTCTTTGCGGTGTGCTGTAGAGGTTGCCGGGCGCACGGTTCCAGCGCTGACCTTCGCCGCGGTCCATCGGAAGCTTCACCGTGTGACCGGTCTTCAGGTGAAAGGTCTCGTACTTGTGGAGCACGGCCTGCACCCAGTACTCGCCGGGCGGAATCGTGCTCAGGCTCTCATGCGGAAAACCGAAAACCGCGGCATCGATCACCGCTTCGTTGCCGGGGTCGAGGCCTTCGACATCGATCCCAAAGATCTGCGGCGCGCCGATCCCGGCGGAGACCTGCAACCTCGGTTCGGGAGTCTGCTCGGTCGCGATGATGAGCAGGATGCGACCGTCGAGCGGCCCGCCGCTCGTCGATTCGTCGAACGAAATGACGAACTGCAGCGGGGCCGTCGGCCGATCGGTCGCTGCGGTGGCCACCAACATTGCGGCGACGATCAGCGAAACGCGAAGTAGCGTGGTCGGCATGAGGGAATCCTCCCCTGTGAATTTCCGGTGACTGCCTCGTTCAGTTGCGAGTCATGCGGCAGGGCGGGACGTGGGGGCTTCAGTCAACGGCGGGATCTCACTCAACGGCACATCAAGCAGCTCGCCGAGCGCGGGCCTTGCGAGGTTGGGGGGCACCGTAAGCCAGATCATCTCGCGGCCAGTCACATAGTAGTAGTGCACCTGCCCCCGTCCGAAGACCGAGTGCACCTGCTGCTCGCGGATCTCGAACTGTCTCTGGTGCCCGAATCCCGGCGTTCCGGCAGAGATTCGATCGGACATGGCGTCGATCTGCTCGGCGGCTTGCGCTTCAGTTGTAAAGCGGCTGACGTAGAGAATCGCTCGCATGTCGCTGGGACCATAGATCCCTATGGCCGACTCGGCCGCCGCCAGCTCGCTCTTGTGCAGCTCGGCGATCATCGAGTCGGCCGCCGGCCCGGAATGCGATTCGACGAGCGGCAGGCCGTGGATGTCTTCTGGCAAGGCTAAGTCTCCGGAGGCGTCGGCGGCTCGGTCCGCTGAGCACCCTGAATTCACCATCGCGGCGATCACGACGACGGGCATCATCCTGGTCCATCCTCTAGGGCGCCCCAGAGTGTTCATTCGGTACCCCCCCCACCTTGCGACGATTAAAGCGAGCCTAACTCCGCGAATCGTTCGTTATTCTAGACCCGCGCACGATGAGGTGCCAGGCCTAACCGAGGCCCGGATCCGTTGTATCCGCGTCTCTATTGGCACTCGGGAATTAGGCGAGAGCCAACTTGGCTGGATGACCGGCCTATGGGTCCCCGCTGTCGCTACGGGCGAAGGGGGAGCAGGCTCGAGTGTACGGCAGGTTCCTGTGGCCGGACTAACTATGTCGGGCTCAGCGGAAGCTGCCGCAGCCGCGTTCCGGAGGCAGCAAAGATGGCGTTGGCCACCGCGCCCGCGATCGGCGTCAGCGGTGTTTCGCCCAGGCCTCCGGGTCGCGCCGTTTCCATGATGATGTGCGATTCAACCCGCGGCATCAGGCTCGCTTGGAGTACCTTGAAGTTGTGGAAATTGTCCTGCTCGACGCGTGCGTCCTTCACCGTGATCTGTTGCAACAGGGCCGCGCTCAAGCCAAAGGCCACGCCACCCTCGATCTGCGCGCGCATGAGGTCGGGGTTGGTGATTTGCCCACAATCCACGACGCATACCACACGCTCCACACGGGGGACCTCGCTGTCCATGCGTACTTCGGCCACCTGGGCCACGTACGACTCGTAGCAGTAGTTGAACGACACGCCTCGACCCACGCCCGCGGGCAACGGTCCACCCCAACTGGCGTGGTCGCCGACCTGCTCCAATACTCGAATCATCCGGTCGTGCCTGTAGAGCGGGTCTTCGCCATCGGGGCGGCGCCCTTGTCGCAACAGCTGGAGCCGAAGCTCCAGAGGATCGTACCCGCCGGCTACAGCCAGCTCGTCGACGAAGCTCTGGATGACGAAGGGGTTTTGCGAGTGGGTGGTGGCCCGCCACGCACCGCGCGGAAGAATCCAAGGTACGTGTGTGTAGTGCACGCGGTAATTCGCGATGCTGTGGGCCGGGAAGTCCTCAGGCACGAAGCGATCGGTGTGCGTGTTGATGATGTGCCACTGCCAGGCGATGGGCAGACCGTTGGCGTCCAGTCCACCACGTAAGACGTGGTGGCTGGCCGGGCGATACCGGTCGTGGCGAATATCGTCCTCCCGCGTCCATACCACCATGACCGGCACGTCGATCCTCCGAGCTAGTAGCGCACCTTCCATCTCCATGTCGGGGTAGAGTCGTCGGCCGAAGCCCCCTCCAATGAGGGTAACGTGCACAGTGACGTTGTTTTGCGGTATGTCCAAGAGTTGCGCTACTGCGCGCTGCACGGTTTGCGGGTTTTGGGTCGGGGTCCAGATCTCGCAGCGACCGTCCTTTACTTGGACGGTGCAGTTCATCGGCTCCATCGGAGCGTGGGCCAGGAACGGAAGCTCGTACTCGGCCTCGACCACCGTCGTTGCCGAGCCCAAAGCGGCCTCAGCGTCACCGTCGTCCCGCACGACCTCGCCACCCTCCCGCGCTAACTCGCGGAACCGGCGACGCAGATCGTCGGTGGATTCTCCGACGTGGGGACCGGTGTCCCATTCCACGTTCAGAGCTCGAACTCCCGCAAAGGCAGTCCAGGTGTCCTTGGCGATGACGGCCACGCCGTCGGGTCGGGGCATCCGTTGCTGCGTCCCTTCGATAGTCACAACGTCGAGGACGCCGTCGATGGCCCGCGTCTTCGAATCGTCGAAGCTGCCCACCCGTCCGCCGTAATGGGGGCAGCGAGCGATGGCCGCGTAGACCATGCCATCCACTTTGGTGTCGCAGCCAAAGACCGCCGCGCCGCGCACCATGTCGGGAACGTCGACGCGTGGCTTGGCGGTACCGAGCAATCGATAAGAGTCCGGCGCCTTGAGCGGTGGTTCCTGGGGAACGGGAATGCGCGCGGCGGCTTCCGTCAGCTCGCCATAGCTCGCGCGCCGACCCGATGCATCGTGCAACACGGCTCCGTTCTCGGTTCGGCACTCGGCTCGGGGTACGTCCCACGACTGTGCCGCCGCTTCTCTCAGCATCCACCGCGCCGAGGCGCCCGCTCGGCGCAGTGGATCCCACATGAGACGAGTGCTGAGACTGCCACCGGTCAGCTGGTGTCCGTACTGCTCGTCCGCGTCCCCTTGGAGGATGCGAATGGAATCCCAGTCCGCATCGAGCTCCTCGGCCACAATCATCGGCATGCCGGTTCGCGTCCCCTGTCCCATTTCGCTGCGCGAAACCCAGATGGTGGTCGTGCCGTCGACGTCGATGGCAAGAAAGACATTAGGCGGGAAACTCGAGATATCCTGCGCGTAGGCTTGGTCGGTGACTTCCCACGTCTCGGACAGTTCTCGCAAGTGAAGGCCGAGAACGAGGCCGCCTCCAGCCAGGCCTGTTCGCTTGAGGAACTCACGACGGCTCACGTGTCGAACGAAGACCATGTCACGCCTCCTCGACAGCACGCTCGATAGCTCGACGGATACGCAAATAGGTTCCACAGCGGCAGAGCACCCGGTCCATGGCGGCATCGATTTCGCCGGAGCTGGGCCGGAGGCTTCGCCGCAACAGCGCCGCGGCATTCATGATCTGTCCCGCCTGGCAGTAGCCGCATTGGGGGACCTGTTCCGCGATCCACGCCTGTTGCAAAGGATGACTTCCGTCGGCAGACAGGCCCTCGATGGTGGTGACGCTTTGTCCATCGACGTTCGACATACCCGTGACACAGCTCTTGCGCGCGCGATCACCTACGAGAACGGTACAGCTTCCGCACAGACCACGACCGCAGCCAAACTTGGTGCCGCGCAGGTTGAGTTGATCCCGCAGGACCCAGAGTAGGCGGGCGTCGTCCGGTGCATCCACCGAGATCGACTCGCCGTTCAGCTTGAGACGGTAGGTCGCCACTACTCTTCCTAGGCCGAGGAGAGATTCGGGGACTGCGATCCTAGCAGACAGTCTAAGCGAGTTGTTCCTTTCGCGCTCCTTCGCTCGTTCGTTATTCTAAAGCCGCGCACGATGCGGTGCCAGACCT
>JBDHAI010000076.1:0-9755 GCA_039588155.1 Gemmatimonadota bacterium
CTCGTCGTATTGCCCTTCGTCAACCTGGGCGCTCCGATCGACGTGTACTTCGCGGACGGGATCACGGAAGAGATCACAGCGCGACTGGCCGCCATTCAGGGGCTCGGCGTGATTGCCAGGACTACCGCCGTTCAATACAAGGACACAGATAAGACTGTCAGTGACATTGGGCGGGAGCTGAGCGTCGATTACGTCCTCGAGGGTACGGTACGCTGGGAGAGTCTTCCGGACGGCAGTAGTCGCGTGCGTGTGACGCCCCAGCTCATCAGGGTCGCGGACGCCACGCATGTCTGGGCTGAGATCTATGAGGAGCCGGTGGCCAGCGTGTTCCAGGTCCAATCAGCTATCGCCGAGCGCGTGGTCGGTGAGATGGGCTTGACGCTCCGCGCGACGGAGCGCTTGGCGCTCAAAGCAGAGCCCACCAGCAACGTGGAAGCGTGGCGGTTCTACCAGCTCGGCAATCAGTATCTGAGCTCTAGCAGGACCGACGCCGGTGTTCAGGAGGCGCTGGCGATGTTCGAGAGCGCTCTCGAGCTCGACCCCGACTTCGACCTCGCTCAGCGCAAGCTGGCCGAGGCTCATGCCAGCCTCTACTGGGCCAGTTTCCGGTTGCGCTTTGGCGTGGCTGGCCTGGATTACGAGAGGGAGATCGAGCAGCTTTACCTCGATTCGTTCGGCGCTGACACGGCGTCTTACTATCTCACCAAAGCGATCTTGCTTCTGAGAGCGGAGGGCGCCGAGACAGCACGCGCCTTTTTCGACTCGGCACGCGCGATCCTCGAGCCGAGGGTGTCTGTGAGACCAGGGGACGCAAGACTCCACGCACAGCTCGGCTTGGCGATGGCTGGGCTCGACCGTGCCGATGTCGCGATACGAGAGGGCCGGATGGCCGTTGATCTCTTGCCGCTCGCAGAAGATGCCTACGCGGGTTCTGCCCTGGCGGACAACCTGGCTCACATCTACACACTGGTCGGCGAGCACGATGCTGCAATCGAGCAGATCGAGTCGATTCTATCGGTCGACGCGCCCGTAACGAGGGCCTGGGTCGAGAACGATCCGACCTGGGTCGCTTTGCGCGACGACCCGCGTTTTCAGAGACTTATGGAGGAAGCCGGGTAGTTGAGAGACGGGGTGGCCAGGGACCCGCAGCGGTGGCAACTTTCCACATCTAGCTCCAGGGCGACATCTAGCTCCAGGGCGACTCAAGGCTGCACAACGACTATTGGGGGGACGCCAATGTACCAGAGGTTCGTGGTCTCGACGCTACTCGCGTCTATTTTCGTGGTCCAAACGTCGTGTTCGGGAGAATCTCGAGCTCGAGCCGGTGAGGAAGAGCTCGTCGCCGCGGCGGGAGAGCTGCATGAGCGAATCATTACCATCGACAGCCACGATGACATTCCGCCTAATTTCGCCACTCCCGACGCCGATCCAGGCGTTAGGGGAGACCGGCAAGTCGATATTCCAAGAATGATCGAGGGTAAACTCGACGTCGGCTTCTTCATCGTCTATGTGCAGCAGACCGAGAGGAACCCGGCGAACTACGAACGGGCCAAGGCCGCGGCGATGCAGAAGTTCGATGCCATCCACCGCATGACTGATGAGATGTACCCGGACAAGATTCAGCTCGCATACTCGGCGGACGACGTGGAGCGGATTGTAGGTGAGGGTAAGCTCGTCGCGTGTATCGGTATCGAAAACGGCTATGCAATCGGCAAGGATCTCGGCTTGCTCGAAAAGTACCACGAGCTCGGTGCCCGCTACATGACACTCGCGCATAACGGCCACAACGATATCGCCGACTCGGCCAACCCCAGCGACAGCTTGGGTGAAGATGAGGCCGAGCATGGTGGGATTAGTGAGTTCGGTGAAAACGTGGTCGCCGAGATGAATCGTTTAGGCATTATGGTCGACGTCTCGCACATCTCCAAGCAGGCCATGCTCGATGCAGCGCGCATCTCTCGCGCTCCGGTCATCGCGTCACACTCTTCCGTCCGGGCGCTGGCCGATGTGTCGCGCAACATGGACGACGAACAGCTGCTCGCCCTCAAAGAGAACGGGGGCGTGGTGCAGATCGTCGCGGTGCCCTCTTTTGTCAGACGAGAACCGCCGGAGAAGCTGCAGGCGGTCCGCTCGCTCCGTGACGAGATGGGCGTCACGGGTTACGAATCGGAATTGGCTCTCTCCGACACAGAAAGAGCGGAGTACAGGGCGCGCCGCCGGGAAATCACCGAGCAATTCGGCCCCACCGTCGCAGACCTCGTCGATCATATCGATTACGCCGTGAATCTCATCGGTATCGATCACGTCGGGATCGCTTCCGATTTCGATGGCGGCGGTGGCGTGGCCGGTTGGCAGGACGCGAGCGAGAGCCTCAACATCACCGTCGAGCTGGCCCGTCGTGGATACTCGGAGGACGAGATCGAGAAGCTCTGGGGCGGCAACCTGCTCCGGGTCTGGCGTGAGGTCGAGCGCGTCGCCCTCGAAACGCAGAGCGGCATGGAGGGTAACTAGGGGGCGGCGGACGGGGTGAAAAGTCCCAGCGCGCCGTCTTCTCGACCGAAGCTGGATCGCTCCGCCCTGGGGACGGGTGTTGTTCTTGACTGGCCGTGGCGGCGGATCGGCGCGCCTCAGGGCGCACACGAGACCGTCGTCTTGACGGGCATAGAACCTGCCTCGACATTGTCGGCTGTTCAAAGAGATCAGCTGCGATCGGCGGTGCGAGCCACCTCGACGCCCGGGAGTCAGCCAGGTATGAGCGAACGATCGCTGGTCGGCAGCGTGCCCACAACCGAACACAAAGACCGGGTCACGGCGGAGCTCTGCGAGCACTTCGCCGCGGGCCGCCTCGAGTTGGACGTTCTGGAGCAGCGCTTGTCGGCGGTCGACCTCGCGAGGACCACGGGCGAGCTCGATCAACTCGTCGGTGATCTGCCGGAGTTGGCGGCCGTAGCCGCGGTGCCGGCGGTGCCGGCGAAAGCGCGGGGCTGGGCGCTGGCTGTGATGGGTGGTCACTCGCGCAAGGGCGAGTGGATTCCGCCGCGGCAACTGAACGCCGTGGCGTTGATGGGTGGAGTCGAACTGGATTTCCGGGACGCGCGTTTGGGGGCGGGTCAGACGCAGGTGACGGCCGTTGCTCTCATGGGTGGCATCGAGATCGTCGTTCCGCCGGGTCTGCCGGTGACGGTTCGTGGAGTGGGTATCATGGGTGCGGTGGATCAGAGAGTGGACGCCGCGCCCGAGGCGAGCCCAGGCACTCCGCATCTGAAAGTGACGGCGCTGGCCTGTATGGGGGGTGTAGAGATCAAGACGCGCGCGAGCAAGCGAGCAGAGTTGATCGCGTCCAAGCGAAACGAGAAGAGGAAATGAAGATCGGAGTACCCAAGGAGATTCATGACGGCGAGCGCCGGGTGGCGCTGGTGCCGCAAGTGGTCAAGAAGCTGGTGGACGGTGGTCTTGAGGTGCAGGTCGAGACCGGCGCGGGCGCGGATTCGTTCTTCAGCGACGAGGCCTATCGCGAGGTTGGGGCGGCGATCGCCGACAGCGCACAAGCAGCCTACGACGCGGATGTCGTCTTCAAGGTCCGCAAGCCGGAGCTCGCAGAGGTCGATCTGATGAAGGCCGGCACGGTACTGATCGGCTTCCTCGAGCCGCTGACGAGTCCGGACCTGATGAAGAAGCTGGTCGAGCGAAAGATCAGCGCTTTCTCGATGGAGACCGTTCCGCGCATCAGCCGGGCGCAGAAGATGGACGCGCTCTCATCTCAAGCGAACATCGCTGGATACAAAGCGGCGCTCATCGCCGCCGATTCGCTTCCGAAGTTCTTTCCCATGTCGATGACCGCCGCGGGGATGATCCCACCGGCGAAAGCTCTGATACTGGGCGTCGGCGTAGCGGGATTGCAGGCGATCGCGACGTGTCGTCGCCTTGGCGCGTCGGTGCAGGCCTACGACATCCGGCCGGCGACCAAGGAAGAGGTCCAGAGCCTGGGTGCGAAGTTCATCGAGATTCAGCTGGAGGAAGAGGCGCTCGAGGACGCCGGTGGCTACGGGAAGGAAGTATCCGACGCCTCGGCGCGGAAGCAGCAGGAGGTGCTGGCCGAGCACACAAAGGCGGCCGACATCGTCATCACAACGGCGGCGATACCGGGGAAACCCGCTCCGGTGCTGGTTGAGGAAGACGCGGTCAAGGGGATGAAAGAGGGCTCGGTGATCGTCGACCTGGCGGCGGAGACAGGCGGCAATTGTACGCTGACCGAAGCCGGCAAGACGGTCAGTAAGTACGGTGTGACCATTCATGGCCCGCTCGACCTGGTCAGCGAGATGCCGGTGGACGCCAGCACGCTGTACTCGCGCAACGTGACGGCTCTGTTCGCCGAGTTTGTTAAGGACGGCGAGCTCGCTCTCGACTTCGAAGACGAGGTCGTGAGCGGAAGCTGTGTCACGCACGACGGCGAAGTTGTCAACGAGCGCGTGAAAGCGCTCCTCTAAGGTAGGTCGACATGCCTGAAGCACTACTGAACAATCTCTACATCTTCGTGCTCGCGATGTTCACGGGCTTCGAGGTCATCACCAAGGTGCCCCCGCTGCTGCACACACCGCTGATGTCCGGATCGAACGCTATCTCGGGTATCTCGGTCGTCGGCGCGATCATCATCGTTGCGGCAGCCACGCAGGCGGCACTCCCGGGAATCTGGGGTGGGAACACGCTCATCCTCGTTCTCGGTGTCATCGCCGTGGCGATGGGCATGATCAACGTGGCGGGCGGTTTTCTGGTGACCGACCGGATGTTGGAGATGTTCAAGAAGAAGCCCGAGTCGAAATAACAAGGCATCGTGAACGACGATATTGGAATTCGAACGTTAGCTTAGCGGATCTGCAATCATGGATTTCTTCACTCTTGCGAACCTGAGCTACCTGATCTCAGCGGCGCTCTTCATCTTCGGACTGAAGCGGCTGCAATCGCCAGCGACGGCCAGGTCGGGCAACTTCTTGGCCGCGACCGGTATGGCGATCGCCATCATCGTGACGCTGCTGGAAACGAACTTCGCCAACTGGCAGATGATTCTGGTGGGCGGCATCATCGGCGCGCTCATCGGTTCGATCTCGGCCCGCGCGGTTCAAATGACGGCCATGCCTCAGATGGTCGGCATCTTCAACGGGTTCGGTGGCGGCGCGTCGGCACTGGTCGCGATATCCGAGTTCCTCCGCTACTTCGGTGACCCTGGCATCACCATGCCCGGCGAATCCGGGGTCAGCATCATTCTCGGGACCCTGATCGGTGCCGTGACCTTCTCGGGCAGCATGATCGCCTTCGCGAAGTTGCAGAACCTGATGACCGGCGCGCCGATCACCTGGCCGCTCCAGAAGACAACCAACAGCGCCTTGGTGCTTGCCATCCTCGCCCTGGGTGCCTACGTGGTCTATTTCGACATGAACCTGACGGTATTCCTGGTTCTGTTGGGGCTGGCGCTGGTGCTCGGTATCACGTCGGTTGTCCCGATCGGCGGCGCGGACATGCCGGTAGTGATCTCACTGCTCAACTCCTACTCGGGACTGGCCGCGGCGGCGGCGGGCTTCGTGGTCAACAACAACGTCCTGATCATCAGTGGGTCCCTGGTCGGTGCATCGGGCCTCATCCTCACGAACATCATGTGCGTCGGGATGAACCGCTCGCTGGCCAACGTTCTGTTCGGTGCCGTGGGTACGGCCGATGTGGTGGCCGGCAGCGTCGGCGCGGGTGAGGCCGCCGGAACGGTGCGCGACGTCCAGGCCGAGGAAGCGGCGATGATTCTGGCCTATGCGAGCTCCGTGATCTTCGTGCCCGGCTACGGGATGGCGGTAGCTCAGGCGCAGCACGCGGTGCGCGAGCTGTCCGACGTGCTCAAGGAACGCGGAGTGGACGTGAAATACGCGATCCATCCTGTCGCCGGGCGGATGCCCGGACACATGAACGTGCTGTTGGCCGAGGCGAACGTTCCATACGACGAGCTGTATGCTATGGAAGACATCAATCACGCGTTCGCGACGACGACGGTAGCCGTCGTAATCGGAGCGAACGATGTGGTGAATCCGGCGGCCCGGCACGATACGACGAGCCCGCTCTACGGGATGCCGATTCTTAACGTGGACGATTCCGAGCACATTATCGTCCTCAAACGTAGCATGAGAGCCGGGTTCGCGGGCGTCGAGAACGAGCTGTTCTTCCACCCGAAGACGATGATGCTGTTCGGCGACGCGAAGGACTCCGTGCAGAAGATGGTGACCGGCGCAAAGGCGGCGTAGCGAGCGTATAGCGTAGGGGCGCGGTAAGATCGCGGCCTCGAAAGACGGGGTCTGGACCCACCGCGAGAAGGAGAACCGCAGATGTGGCTTCGGCTACTGGTACCACTCACGCTGCTCTGGCCGGTGCTGGCGTTGGCCGCCGAGGGCACGCGGCTCAGAAGCTACCGCGCCACCCCGCTGCGGGAGTTGCTGGCGCTGCTCTTCTGCGTGGTTCTCTACTTCGGGCTCTGGATCGGCCTCGACAGGTTGATCGAGGGCGCGACGGGCAGCGTGGCTGCAGGTATCGTCGCCTCCACGGCGCTCTCGCTCCTTGCCGTTCCCCTCCTCCTCTTCCTGAGCTACAAGATATTCGGCGTCAAGCCTCACGCCTGACATCAGCCGCATCTCTCCTCACTAGTCGTGCAAACACCGCCGGGCCAGCGGCGGCTTGAGCTCGCGGGCGCGATCCGGGTTGACGGTCGGCCGGGCGTGTTTAGATTAACGCCGTTCACTTTACACTGTTAACCTCTGGGAGGATGGGATGACATCCAGAGTTGCGGAGCTGGAGCGGGCGCCGGACACCGAGACGGCGATCCTCGAGGCGGCGCGCGACCTGCTGGCCGAGGGTGGGCCGGATGCGCTGTCGATGAGGGCGGTGGCGGCCCGTGTCGGAGTGAGCGCCACGGCGATCTACAACTACTTCGAGAATAAGCAGGCCTTGGTAAAGCGTGTAATCGCCCTGGGGTTCGAGCGATTCGACGGCTACTTGCAGGAAGCCGTGGTCGATCGGCCCAAGGGCTCGCGGGAGCAGCTGAGGTCTTTGGGCGAGGCCTACATACGTTTCGCCGTCGAGAACCGAGAGTATTTCCGGGTGCTTTTCGCGATGCATGCGGACCTGCCTCAACAGATCGAAGAGCTGCCCGAAGGCGGCGGGTACAGTCTGTTCCGCCAGGCGGTCGCGGATGCGATGGAAGCGGGGACGATTCGCCAGGCGGACCCTGATCTCGTTGTTCTCTATCTGTGGACGCATGTGCACGGATTGGTGACGCTCCTCTTGTCGTGTGCCCCGGATGCGCGCTGCCGGCACTCGGGTGAGGAGTTGAAGGCTCCGGATTTGTTCGAGAGATTTCGTGATTTCGTCTACCATGGGCTACAGCCGCAGCCGGAGCGCTACGAAACGTAGCCGGCGCCGACATCGTAATTCGGGATGGCGAGCCCATCCATCTGGAAGATCTGCATGACACTCAGGGGAGAAGGAATCGTGTTTGAAATAGTTAGCTGGTGGCGCTGCGGGCTCGCTGCCGGGCTGTCCGTCCTATTGTCTGGCGGCAGCCTGGCGGCGCAGACCGCGCAGATGGCGCAGGGACCGTCCTACACGTTACGGAGCGCGGTGGGGACGGCGCTTCGTAACAACAGGGAGCTGCGCGATGCGCAATTGGGCCTCATGACTGCCGACGAACAGGTCCGGGAGGCGTGGGGCACCCTCTTCCCGACCGTGGACGCCTCGGTGGGATATCAGCGAAACCTCTCCATCCAGGAGACGTTCATCCCGGCGATCATCTTCGATCCGAGTGCGCCGCCGGATGAGCTGATCCCCGTACGCTTTGGCACTGACAACAACTGGTCGGCGTGGTTGTACGTCACTCAGCCGATATTCGACGCGGGTGCGATCATTGGCGTCGGTACGTCGGATCGCTTCCGAAAGCTGCAGCGTGAAACGGTGCGTGGGCAGGCGCAGCGAATCGCTACGCAGGTTCGTCGGACCTACTACCAGGCGCTGCTCGCGCGTGAAGACATGCGGCTGGTACAGGAAAGCATCGACAGGACGGAGCAGACGCTGAGAGAGACGCAGGGGCTTTACAGCGCCGGCTTGGCCAGCAGTTACGATGTATTGCGGCTCGACGTGCGGCTGGCCAATCTGCGGCCGAACTTGAAGCGAGCGTCGAACGCGGCAGTAGCTGCGGAGCGCAGTCTATCGGTTGAGATGGGTCTTGATGAGGTAACGCCGGTACGAGTCGCCGGCCAGTTACACGACATAAACCTAGCTTCAGTCGGTTCAAATGAGGGTGAGAATCAGGAACTTCTGCGCTTGGTCGGGTTCAGCAACGCGCTCGAGACCGATGTCGAGGCGCTGTTTCAGCTAGCCCGGCAGATGCGTTCTGATCTGCGCCAGGCGCAGCTCAACGTCGAGCTCGAGGACGCACGGGTGCGATACGAACAATCCCAACGTTTTCCAAAGCTGAACGCGTTCTTCAACTGGGGGCTCTTGGCTCAAGAAAGCGGCAGTCCGGACTTCTTCGGCCAGGGCCCGAACCAGCGCACGAGCGCCGCGATCCTCGGCGTGGCGCTGGAGGTCCCGATCTTTCAGGGCTTTCAGCGCTCGGCCCGCTTGCAGCAGCGCAAGCTGGGTCGAGAACAGGCCCGGGTGCAGAAGGAGCAACTCGAGAGAGAGGCGGTGAACCAGATCCGCACGGCGCTAGAAGCGTTGGAGGAAGCCCGTGATCGGGCGGGAGCTCAAGGCACGGCGGTGTCCCAAGCCCGGCGCGGGTTCGAGATTGTCACCGCGCAGTACCTCGCCGGCATCAGCTCGCAGCTCGAGGTGACCGAGGGAGAGGTACTGTTGCGGGAATCGGAGTTCAACTACGCCGAGGCCGTGTACGACTATCTGATCGCCCAGGCAGCTCTGGACGAGGCACTCGGTGTCGTGCCCTTGGTGGACGTGCCCGTGGCCACGGGGCCGGTGGTAAGTGTATCTGAGTGATTTGCGGACCGAAACACAGAAGGCATAGCCGATCATGATAGAGAAGAGATTCTATAACCCCGTCTTCCTGGCTCCGGTCATCATCGCCAGCCTGAGCGCCTACGGATGCAGCCCCTCTTCCCAAGCGAGTGAGGCGGCAGCGAACGACGCGTTCGTCAAGGTCGTCAATGTCGAGGTGGCGCGGGCCGAGCTCACAGACTTCACCGCCTATGTCCGCCTGACCGGTGAGGTGGAGGCGATGAACGATGTCATGGTGAGCGCGGAAGAGAGCGGCGTCATCGAACAGATCTATGTCAAAAAGGGTGAGTACGTGAAGCGAGGCGCGCCCCTCGCCAGAATCAATGATTTGGTGCTCCGCGCCCAGGTTGAAGAGGCCGCGGCTGCGGCTGAGCTCGCCCAAGAACGTTTCGAGCGCCAGCGGCAGCTGTGGGAGGATCAGCAAATCGGCAGCGAGATCGCCTATCTGGAAGCGAAGTACCAGGCGGAGCTGCAAGCGGCGCGTCACGAGTATCTCGAGGCTCGTCGCGCACGCACGATAATCCGCGCGCCACTCTCGGGCATCTTCGACGATCGCTACGTCGACGTCGGCGAGATGGTGGCACCCGGGACGCAGGTCGCCCGCGTTGTCGATGTCGACCAGCTCAAGGTGACGGGAGGCGTGGCCGAGCGGTTCGCTGCCGCCGTGAACCCCGGCGACAGCGCCAGGATCAGCTTTGATTTAGTGAACGAGGAAA
>JBDHAI010000077.1:0-9705 GCA_039588155.1 Gemmatimonadota bacterium
GAGCAGCCATCGCTGTGGATTTCTGGCCCGAGTGTTCTTAAGGTCCCAAGCCACTTGACAGGGTAAGAAGTCAACCTAGCTTGCCTGAAGGTTGAGAACGGTTCTCAATCTCAAGCAACAGCCCCGCCAGGAGGACTCTCTGCGCTCGCTTTACCTACCTGCTCTGAGCCTCGCTCTGACCCTGCTCCCGGCCGGCTTCGCGCCGGCTCACGCCGCGGTGGCGATCCAGCATACCGCACCATTAGAGGTGGCGCGGGAGGCGTATCTCATGGGCACGATCCTGCAGGTGAAGGTTTGGGCCCGGGACGCGGAGGCCGGTTTCGGGGCGATCGAAGCAGCGCTCGGCGAGGTGCGGCGCATCGATGAGATGCTGAGCAGTTGGCGGGCCGACAGCGAGTTGTCTCGGCTTAACGCGGCGATCCCAGGCGCCACGGTCGAGCTCTCCGCGGAGCTCTTCGCTCTACTTGGCGAGGTACGAGCGTGGGCCGAAGCGAGCGGGGGTGCGTTCGACCCGGCGCTGGGTCCGCTGATCGATATATGGGACCTGCGAGGCCCCGGCCGGCGGCCGTCGCAGAGCGAGATCGCTCGGGCGGTCGCTGCGAGCGGACTGGACGGCTTCGAGTTCGACGAGAGTTTGGAACGCGTTGTCCGGCTTCGCCCTGACGTGTGGCTGACTGCCGGTGGGTTCGGCAAAGGGGTGGCCCTGCGGGCGGCCCGGGCGGCTCTGAAGGAAGCGGGGATCTCGTCGGCCTTCCTCGATTTCGGCGGTCAGATACTCGCGATCGGGGCCCCGGAAGGCCAGGCGAGCTGGGCCGTAGGTGTGGCCCATCCCGGGCAGCGGCAGAGGTGCGTCGCGGAGCTGCGGCTGTCGCAGTCCTCCGCCGCCACCAGCGCCGCCTCCGAGCGCTTCATCGAAGTCGGCGGCACTCGCTTCGGGCACCTCCTCGATCCGCGAACGGGTTGGCCGGTGCCCGCCTGGGGAAGCGTCACGGTCGTTGCCGAGGACCCGCTGCTCGCTGACATGGCGTCGACCACGCTCTTCGTGCTCGGACCCGAGGTCGGACTGCGTTGGGCTGAGGCCCGGGCGGATCTGGGGGTGCTTTTCATCGAGTATGGAGGGGACGGCCTGGTCGCGAACTGGAACGGAGCCATGCGGCCGTGGCTGTCCAGAAGCGAGTTGTTGGCCGCATCGCTGAGAGACAACAGAGAAGGGAGGGATTCAATACGCACATGCGTTACCGAACAACACATGCCGTGACCTTGGGCTTTGCGATCATCCTCTCGCTCCTGGCCTCGTCGGCGTATGGGCAGGAGGAGGATTTGCGTGAGCGGCTGAGAGAGCTGGAGCGGCAAGTCGAGTTGTTGCAGCGGCAAGTGGCCAGCCAGGACAGCGTGGCGCTCGCCGAGCTGCGGCGGCAGATCGAGGTGCTGACCCGCGAGATCGAGCAATTGAAACTGGGCCAAGAGGTCGTCGTCGAGGTGGATAGCGGTCTGTACGGACTGGGACCGGCGGCGGCCAAAGTGTATCGGATTCAGCGGGGTGTTTCTATCGGCGGTTACGGTGAGATGCTCTATGAGAACTTCTCGAGTACTCGGGAGGATGGAGCGACGTCGGGGCAGAAAGACCAGCTCGACTTCTTGCGGGCCGTCGTCTACGTCGGATACAAGTTCGACGAGCGGTTTCTCTTCAACTCAGAGATTGAGATCGAGCACGCCTCAACGAGCCAGACGGGATCGGTATCGGTGGAGTTCGCCTACCTCGACTGGCTGTTCTCCGACCCCGTCGCCGCCCGGGCCGGCCTCGTGCTCATCCCGATGGGCTTTCTCAACGAGCTCCACGAGCCCACGACTTATCTAGGCACCGAGCGCCCGCAGACCGAGAGCCTGATCATCCCGTCGACCTGGCGTGAGAACGGGATCGGCGTGTTCGGTGGTGCCGGCGGCTTTTCGTATCGCGGCTATCTGGTCAATGGGCTCGACGCGGTGGGTGAGGGCAGCTCCGACGCTTCGGGGTTCAGCGCATCGGGCCTTAGGGGCGGCCGACAGAAGGGTTCCAAAGCGGTCGTCGAGGACATCGCAGGAGTGGCGCGAGTGGATTACGTGGGCGTGCTCGGGCTTCGGCTCGGCACATCGATCTATGCCGGCAACTCCGGGCAGGGCGCGCTGTCGCCAGTTGACAGCACGACGATAGGGGCGCGCACGCTAATCTGGGAGGCTCACGGCCAGTACAAAGCGCGGGGTGTCGACCTGCGCGCTCTCTTTGCCCTCTCGAGCGTGGACGACGTAGAGCAGATCAACGCCGCCAAGGAATTGACCGGGATCGAGTCGGTGGGTGAGCGATTGGTCGGCTGGTACCTGCAGGGCGGTTACGACGTCCTACATCGAGTTCGAACGCAACACCAGCTGATCCCGTACGCGCGCTACGAGCAACTCGACACGCAGGATCGAGTACCCGAGGGCTTCTCCGCCGATCCGGCCAGCGACCGCCGGATCATTTCGATCGGAGCGGCGTGGTTGCCGATCACGAACCTGATCGTCAAGGCCGATTATCAAATTCAGAGAAACAAGGCCGACACGGGGGTGGATCAGTTCAACCTGAACATCGGCTATGTCTTTTAGCGCCCCTGGGGGCCGGCGCTGGCGCCCGGCGATCGCCGTCCTCGCGGCCGTGCTAGCGTTGTCGCTGCCTTGCACCGGTGCCGCGGTCGCACAGGTCCGCCTCACGCAGCAAGAAGCGCTTCGCCTCGCCTTTCCGGAGCCGGCAACGTTCGAGCGACGGACGGTGTTCCTGACGCAAGAGCAGCTCGAGCGAGCCAGGGACCTGGCCGGATCGGACGTGAGAATCGACCACAGCGTCGTGACGTACTACGTCGGCTTTGAGGGAGAAATACCGGTGGGGGTAGCCTACTTCGATGCTCACCTCGTGCGGACGCTGCCCGAGGTCTTGATGTTCGTCGTTTCGCCCGATGCGAGTATCGAGCGAATCGAGATCCTCAAGTTCACGGAACCGCCGGAGTACGAGGCTCCCGACAGCTGGATGGAACAGTTTGAAGGCCAACAGTTGACCGATGATTTATCGCTCAAGGGTTCGGTCATCAACATGACGGGCGCCACGCTCACCTCACAAGCGGTCACTCGGGCGTCCCGGCGCGTGCTCGCCCTGCATCAGATCATCGGACCCCTCGGGCCTCGAGGGAGCGAAGAGGACGGGCCATGAGTCGTCTGGAGAGATGGAGTGTCTGGCTCTCCGCCATTCTTACGAGCGTCACGGGTATCGGTCTTTTCTGGGCCAAGTACCTGATCGACAACACCGACCCCTGGTCGGTAGTCAATCATCCCTTTCAACCGTGGCTACTCAAAGCCCACGTTCTCACCGCGCCTTTGCTGATCTTTGCGGTGGGGCTCATCGCAGTCAAACACGTCTGGCACCACTACCGTGAAGGGCTTGCCTGGGGCAGGAAGAGCGGCATCGTGACGGCGCTGTCGATCGTGCCCATGGTGCTCAGTGGCTACCTGATCCAAGTCGTCACCCACCTGGGATGGCTCCGGGCCATGGCCTACGCCCACATCGCGTTCGGCGTGGTGTTCGCCGCTGGCCTTGCCGTCCACCAGATGCTCGTACGTCGCCGCGCTCTGGCCGAAGGCCGCATCGTCGCGCCGAGAGCGGACCGGGAAATCTTTGCAGGTACAAGGTAGTTATTTGCAGGTACAAGCTAGTCCGTGGTCAGAGCTAGTTCGAAGGCAAGTGCAGATCACGCCATTCAATCCTTTGCCTCCCAACGGCTTGCGCTTACTAGACCGCCCACCCCTGAGCCGGGCTCACCTCTTGCACCTTGTACGCTTCGAGCGCCCATAGCTCAAGACACCTGGAGGCGAGGGATGGCGAAGGGGAAAGTCCACGAGCGGTTGACTTCGAGCACCGCTGGGACGGCGTCGGCGCAGGGGTGCACGGCGGTGACTGTAATCACGGTAGACGAGTTGCTCATGAGCTCGCTCGCCACCTTGCTCCGAGAAGATCGCTATCAGCTGACGTCGCACCAGCGTACGGAGTCGCTGACCAGCTGCCTGATGGATCGGCGGACGGACGCGGTTCTGATCGACCTCAGGCTACCCGCTAACCGGCTGGTAGATCTCGGTCGGTTGATTCGGGATGTTCCAAAGCGGCCGACGATCCCGCTCATCGGAGTCTGCGATGCCGAGCTGTCGGTGCAAACGCGCTTGCGTGCGCTGAAGGACGGGTTGTGGGACGTGATCGAGTTGCCCGTGGCGTCGGCGGAATTGGTGGCGAAGCTGGGCACCTGGGTGTTGCTGAAGCGCGATGTCGATGGCCTGCAGTCAAGCAGTCTTCTGGATGTGGAGACGGGTCACTACACGTCGCAGGGAATCAAGCGGCGTTTGCGTGAGCTGGCTGCGCTGACGCAACGTACCGATGACGCTCTGTCATGCGTGGTGTTCGGTCCGGATCGAGTATCGGACGGGTCGAGCTTGACGAGCGAGACTCTGTTAGAGGCTGGGAGGGAATTTTCATTGGCCCTCCATCACAGAACTCGAAATTCGGACGTGGTCGGCCGGCTGGAGCCGGTGAAGTTTCTGATCTTGGCGCCAAACACACCGGCGCCGGGAGCCGTTCGCCTGGCGGAACGGTTTACCTCTTTCTCGTTGTCGCGGCTCGTCGCCGGTGAGATGGCGGTGACGTTCAGCGCGGGCATTGCGGGCGTCGAAGGACGAAATGGACAGGTGCAGGCCTGTCCCGAGCTTCTTCTAGCGGCCGCGGAGCGCGCACTGAACCAGGCCCGCACGGCAGGCGCCGCACAGGTCGCCGCCGCCTGGGGGAACGTCTAACTCGAGCTCAGAGGGGGGAGCCTTGTCGAAGATCACGAAGGAACAGAAGGTTTGGCTCCGCGGTCTGGCTGTCCAGACTCTCGAGGCCTACCGAAACCTGAACTCGTTGGCTGCGGATGCGGCGTTCGTTCGGAACAGCAAGCCGGGTACGACGGAGCTGAACCGGGCGAGTGAACTGTTGGAGGCAGTGATCGACGAGATCAAGGGAACGCCGAAGAGCGCTGCTGCGGGCTAGGCACCACACTTTCGCGCAAGAAACCCGGTCCCGGCAGGACGTCTATCTTCCGGGCTTAGCGGCGACGAGCAGCCCATAGCTCATCGCGCCGCTTTCGTACGCTTGGGCGATAGACGGGAAGCCATCCACGAAACGACGGGTCTCACGCCCGAGGAGCGGTTTCAGCGGCGCCAACCAGCGCCGCTTAACGCGACGCAACAAGATGTCCCAGGTGGCGGACACGTGGCGTGTAAGATTCTCCGCCTCACTCACCTTCAGCCCGGCCTCAACGCACCAGCGGCGGTGCTCTTCCATGCTGGCGAGGGAGGGGCAAAGGAACGCCTCGCAGACCGCGCTCACCCGTGCGTCGTCCGCGGACACCCCGCCACCTCGTTGCCATGTGCAAAGCGCCAATCTTCCACCCGGGCGTAGTGTGCGAGCGGCATTCAGCAAGAAAGCCCGTTGGTCGATCAGGTGCTCGATACACTCGACGACCCAGACGATATCGAAACATTCCTCGGCGAAGGGAAGCTGCGCTGCATCGGCTCTGACAATCGAGATCGGTGCGGTGAAATCGGTCTTGGCGTTGTGACGCTTTGCCCACCCGGCCTGCTTCCGACTGATCGTGATTCCCGTGACAGGGCAGTCCAGTTGCCTGGAGAGCCAGCGGCTCGAGGCGCCATAGCCACACCCGACATCGAGTACGCGCTCACCTCTGCGGATTTGTGCACGGCGCGCGAGATGTGAGACGAGGCTTTCCTGAGCTTGCCGGGGAGGTGAGTCACCGTCCAGCCAGAGGCCGTGGTGGATGTGCTGCCCCCAGAAGGTGCGGTAGAGAAGAGCTAGCGAATCGTAGTGGCGTTCGACTGAGCGTCGCAGGCTCGACGTCGTCCTAGCCGGGCTCCCCAACGGACTCGCCGAATCCAGGGAGCTTGATGCGTCGCGTCAGCGCAGCTCGGTCCAAGACCACGAAGTGGTGGTGCCGGCTGTCGATCAGCTCCTCCCGCTTGAAGTCCGCCAGCACCGTTGTGACCGTCTCGCGGGTCGAGCCTATGAGGTCGGCCATCTCCTGGTGTGTAAACCAGTAAGGCACCTCCATGCTGTGCTCGCCGGCCACGCCGTAACGGTCCGCTAGCCAGAGTATGGTGCCGGCCAACCGCGAGGGAACGTCGAGGAACGCCAGCATCTTAATGCGCTCTTCCATGTGCAGCATGACTTCAGACGCGTGCCGCAGGAGATGACGTGCCAGCAGAGGGTCTCGAGCCAGCAGGTCCCGTAGGGCCTCCGCCTCGATCGTCAGCAACTCGCTGCTCTCGGCCGCCGAAGCTGACATGATGCGTCGCGGCTGCTCGGCCAACGCCTCGATTCCGAGCGGTTCGCCGGCGGCGGCAAAACTGACGGTGATGTCGCGACCGTCCCAATCCCGGTCGCGAAGACGAGCACGGCCACGAAGCACCAGGTGGAGCGCGTTGGCGTGTTGGCCGAGTTCGTAGATGGTCTCGTTCTTCCGGTAATTGCGGACCGTGCCGACCGCGCGCAGGTCATCGACCTGCGAGAGTGTCAAACTCTTGAGTACGGCCAGCGGCCTCCGGCCGAAACGCATAGCCGATACCTCCTCTTGGCGGATCACGCCTGAGACAGTCGCGGCCCACACGACCCATGAGGTGCAGAGTCGCGACGGCGCCTGCGTGAAACTCGGACTCTAGACTCAAGAGGCGGCTGCGCCGCCTGCGTTGGGTTTCCGGACTGGTCCTAAAATCCTACCACCGTTGGCCGAGCCGGGCAACTGGGACAGTAGGCTGCTTTACACAATACAGCCTGGAGATCGGCACGGGAAGATGCGGATCTGGGCGGCGAGCGGTGAACATCTTGGAGGGTTGTGGCGTTGCAGAGATTAGGGGCACCGGTTAAATAGACGCCATGCGCTGACCCTAACCGTCTTCAGGGAGCGATGGGACAAGACAAAGGGCCGAAGCGGGAGGAATTCGAGCGGGAGGCGTTGGTCCACCTGGACACGTTGTACAACGTGGCTCTGCGCTTGTGTGGAAACGCGTCCGACGCCGAGGACCTGGTCCAGGAAACCGTCACGAAAGCTTTCCGGGCCTGGGACAAGTATGAGACGGGAACGAACTGTCGGGCTTGGCTGGTAACGATCCTGCGAAACACGTTCATCAATCAGTACCGGCGAGCCAGCCGTCAGCCGAGTTCCGTGCAATTCGACACGGTGGAAAACATCGCGGTCTTCGACGACGTGAAGGACCGCGACCCCGAGGGCTCTTTCTTCCACGAGATTGTGGACGAAGAGGTGAAGCGAGCGATCCAGGACCTGCCCGAGGACTTCAGAATTCCCCTGGTGTTGAGCGATGTGGAGGGGATGAGCTATGCGGAGATCGCCGCTGTGCTCGATCTGCCGGTGGGCACGGTCAAGTCGCGACTATTTCGCGGGCGTCGCCGCCTACAGCAGCGCCTGTACGAGTATGCAATGGAGATGGGTTACATTCGATGACCGCGTTCTGGAAGAAGCTGCGGAGTCAGGGGTCGCAGCCGCCGGAGGATGTCGGCTGCGGAGGCGTGATGGCCCAGTTGTTCGAGTACATCGACGCTGAGCTCGATGAAGAGACGGTGGAGAAGATCCGCGCGCATTTGGAGAAGTGCAGCCGCTGCTACCCGCGCTACAACTTCGAGCACGCGTTCCTGCGTTTCTTAGGAGAACACGCTCACGTCGAGGCGCCGCCTGAATTGCGGAAGAGAGTCTTTGCGAGCCTCCTGGAGGAGAGCCAAGACTGAGGCTCCGTTCACTCACGGCCTGCCGCGGGCCGACCGGGGAGTTGTGTGATGAAGCGATACCCCGCCTTCGATCCACCGGAATACGTGGACTGGAAGCCCGATGCATCCCTGATGGCGGAGTACCGGGCGACGGTCGAGCAAGACTCGGCGCGGCGGCGCTGTGTGGCGGAGCTGAGACCGGACAGGCTTCTGGCTCTCTATGCAGGCATGGTTCGGTTTCGCCTGCACGACATCGCTCTCAAGCGCTGGGTACGGCAAGGTGTGATCTCGAAGGCATGGCTGGGCACGGGTGAGGAAGCGACGACGGTCGGCGCGGTGCACGCGCTCAATCGAGCCGGATCCCAGGGTGACGTGGTCGGACCGATGATCCGGAACGCCGGTGCCTGCCATGAGATGGGCATGTCCGTAGCCGATATGTTGCGTGGCTATCTGGCCACGGCGGATTCACCCAGCGCCGGGCGCGACCTGCATATCGGCGGGCGCCGTTATGGGATCGTCTTTCCCATCAGCATGGTGGGAAGCCTGGCTCCGGTGATGACCGGATACGCCCTGGCATTCCAGAAGCTCAAAGTGCCGCGGGTTGGGCTGACTTGGGTCGGCGACGGCGCGACGAAGACGGGCGAGGTGCACGAGGCCTTCAACTTCGCCGCCGCGCAAAGGCTGCCGATCGTATTCGTGATCCAGAACAACCAGGTCGCCCTCGGCACCCATCTGCAGCAGCACCACGTCGCCGCCGACTTCGGAGAATGGGGCCGGCTGTACGGCGCGGAGGCGGCGGCATGCGACGGAAACCACGTGCTGGACGCCTACGCCGCGACCCGCTGGGCGGTGGACCGTTGCCGCGCCGGAGCGGGGCCGGTTTTCCTTTCGGCGACCACATTTCGCATGGGTGGCCACGCGACCCACGACGAGGCGGACGCCCGCAAGCTGTTCAGTCCCGAGACGTTTGCCCACTGGGGACGCCGGGATCCCATCGGCTGCTACGAGAACTGGCTGCTGGAAGCGCCCCTCGACCTGGAGACGGGCGGGCCGGCGGAGGCCGGTGCGGCCCGGGATGCGAACGCGGCCATGCTCGCCAGAGTGGAAGCCGATGTGACGGAAGAGGTCGAGTCGGCGGCCGAGGAAGCGCTGGCCAGCCGGTCACAGATGCCGCGTCCAGAGGAGGCGGCCCACGGCGTGTACGGAGAATGGCCGAACAGCGATTACGACGGCCGGGCGCCGTTCGAGAGCTGAAGGCCCTGAGTCACGCCTTATTGCTGCGGCGTTTGGCCATACGAGAGATCACGTCGCTGGAGCTGTGTCCCGGGACAATCGCCGCCAACTTCACTTCGCCGCCGTAGGACATCACCACGTCGGCGCCGACAACCTCTTCCAGCGCGTAGTCACCGCCCTTGACCAACACGTCGGGTCTGAGCAGCTGCACCAGCCGAATCGGCGTGTCCTCCGAGAACATGACGACCAGATCGACAACGGCGAGCGATGCGAGGACCAGAGCTCGAGCCGTTTCGTTCTGGACCGGTCGGTCTTCGCCTTTGAGCCGCCGGACCGAGTCGTCCGTGTTGAGGCCGACAATCAACCGATCACAAGAGGCGCGGGCCTCGCTGAGGAGCGAGACGTGCCCGGGGTGGAGCAGGTCGAAGCAGCCGTTGGTGAAGCCGACCCTGAACCCCTGCGCGCGCCAGCGAGCCACGGTGTCGGCGGCGGACTGAGCGGAAACCACCTTCGCTTCGGACGATGTGACCTCGGCCGCCATGACAGCCTGCGCCAGTTCATCGCCGCTCACCGTTGCCGTGCCAACTTTCCCGACCACGACCCCGGCGGCGATGTTGGCGAGCTGTGCCGCAGAGGCGAGGTCGGCTCCG
>JBDHAI010000078.1:0-16718 GCA_039588155.1 Gemmatimonadota bacterium
TTAACCACCTTCGGCTTTTTCATAGTCGACCTCTTCAGGTGTTGGGGTCATCGCTGCTGCGGAATAATACAGTGGTGCGCAAGCCCCCGACGCCCGACGACGCCGAGCGCCCGTGGCCGCTCCCAGGCGCCACGTCGCATCGGCGGTGACACACGGGCCAGACCGCGGCCGCTCGGCCAGCGCTTGCCAAACGGCCGGCCTCCGCTAGAATTCCGGCCAATCGCTCACCCCAACCAGGAGCTTTAGCATGAAACTGCGTGCCCTCGTGCTCGCCGCACTCGGCGTTCTCGCGCTTCCAGCCATCACCCATAACGTCGACCTTTACGCCCAGGACTGGGACGCCGTCCAGATCGAGACGACGGAGCTGGGCTCAGGCCTCTACATGTTCACCGGCCGCGGTGGCAACCTGGTCGTTTCGGTCGGCGAAGACGGGGTCTTCCTGGTCGACGACCAGTATGCGCCGCTCAGCGAGAAGATCATCGCGGCGATCCGCGAGCTGAGCGACGCTCCCATCCGTTTCGTGATCAACACCCACTGGCACGGCGATCACACGGGGGGCAACGAGAACATGGGGAAAGCGGGGGCGTTGCTTGTGGCTCACGAGAACGTGCGCAAGCGCATGAGCGTCGAGCAGTTCATCGAGGCCTTCGACTCGAGGGTCGAGCCGTCACCGAAGGGAGCCTTGCCGGTCGTGACCTTCACCCGCGACCTGGCGTTCCATCTGAACGGCCAAGAGATCCGCGCCTTCCACATCGCGAACGCCCACACCGACGGAGACGCCATCGTCGTCTTCAGCGAGGCCAACGTCGTGCACCCGGGTGACACCTTCTTCAACAACATGTACCCGTTCATTGATGTCTCGAGCGGCGGCTCGATCGCCGGCATGATCGAGGCCGCGAACGAAGTGCTCGGCATGATCGACGACCAGACCCAGGTCGTCCCCGGGCACGGCGTGCTCTCGGACAAAGCCGGACTCGAGGCGTATCGGGACATGCTGATCGGCGTTCAGGCGGCCGTTGCCGAGCAGATCGCTATGGGGAAGGACCAGGACGCCGTGGTCGCCGCCAAGCCGACGGCCAAGTGGGACGATGTGTGGGGGAAGGGGTTCCTCAATCCCGACGTCTTCACCGGGATTCTCTACGACGACCTGTCGCGCGGGAATTAGCGCGGACTAGCGGATTTGAGCTTCACCCGCCCGGCCCTCGACTCGACCCGCGGGGGCTCGGGGCTGACACGCAGGCGACGCCCGCCGGCCGTTGGGCGAATCCTGAAACGCCGCAGCCGTTCGCTCACTAATCGGAAGCCGAGCAGGGCCACGAGGATGGCGCCGAAGATGGTGGGCTCGCGCGTGTCGGCCTTCACCAGCCAGAGGAAGTGGAGCACGCCTAACGCGGCGGCTACGTAGACCAGCTTGTGCAGCCGGTTCCAGCGTTTGCCGCCCAGCCTCTTGATCATCTTCTTGGTGGACGTCGCGGCGAGCGGTAAGAGGATGAGCAGGGCGGCGAATCCGACCGTGATGTACGGCCGGTCCATGATGTCCTCGAGGATGTAATCGAGCGCGAAGAACTGGTCGATCCCCACGTAGATGGCGAAGTGCAGCGACGCGTAGAAGAAGGCGAACAGACCCAGCATCCGCCGCAGCTTGATGAGCGGACCCCACCCGAGCAACTGCCGGAGGGGTGTGACCGCCAGCGTCAGCATCAAAAACGCCAGCGTCCACCAGCCGGTGCGATGCGTGACGGCCTCGATGGGGTTCGTGCCCAGGCCGCCGGTCACCGCGTGATACACCATCCACGCGAACGGGAAGAGCGCCAAGAGGAAGACGCTCAGCCGCACGGCTCGCTCCAAGATCTGCTTACGTTCTCTCACCTAACTGTTTCACCCGTCAACTAGTAGTACTTCCTCAGGTCCAACCCCGAGTACAGGCTCGCGACCTGCTCGGCGTAGCCGTTGAACATCAGGGTCGGGCGCTTTCGCAACTCACCGATCCGGCGCTCGCGCGCCTGGCTCCAGCGCGGGTGATCGACCTCCGGGTTCACGTTGGCATAGAAGCCGTACTCGTTGGGGATCGACTTCGCCCAGCTGTTCAGCGGCATGTCGCGGGTGAATCGCAGGCTGACGACTGACTTGATGCTCTTGAACCCGTATTTCCACGGCACGACCAGGCGGATCGGCGCCCCGTTCTGATTCGGCAGCACCTTGCCGTAGAGGCCTACGGAGAAGATCGCCAGGGGGTGCATGGCCTCGTCCATCCGCAGCCCCTCGACGTAGGGCCACTCGAGCACGCGCCGCCGCTGCCCGGGCATCTGGTCCGGGTCGAGCAGTGTTCTGAACTCGACGAACTTAGCCTGCGAAGTGGGCTCGAGGCTCTTGATGAGATCGGCGAGCGGGAAGCCCATCCAGGGGATGACCATCGACCAGGCCTCCACGCAACGTAGCCGATAGATCCGCTCCTCGGCGGGAAACCGCTTGAGTATGTCGTCGATGTCGTAGACACCCGGCTTGTTGCACTCGCCCTCGACCGTGACCGTCCACGGGCGCGTGCGCAGAGTGTGGGCGTTCTTGGCCGGGTCGTCCTTGCCGGTTCCGAACTCGTAGAAGTTGTTGTAGCTGGTGACGTCCTCGAACGGCGTCAGCTCGTCGTCCTGGCGTCCCGCTTCCTCTATGGCTCCGCCAGCCGCGCGCGTGTCGCCGCTACAGGCGAGCAGCGGCCCGGCGGTGGCCGCCAGCCCCAATCCGGCACCGGCGCCGGCGACCGTCGTAATGAACTTGCGGCGGTCGATGTACAGCTGTTCGTTCGTGACCTCAGACTCTCTGATGTCGGCGGGTCGCTTGATCAGCACTCTGGTCGCTCCTGATATCTCGGCGGTGGGCCGGGCTCTCTCGGCGGCCCACGCCGGTGGCATTGGCGTTCGGTTCGGGTAACTAACACCAAAGGAACACTGGCTGTTCCCCCTGGATCCGTCGCCCCGGGTTGACAGCCCCCCGGCTGACTTCGAGCTTTTCGCGTTCTCACAGCCGTCAAGAACGATACTTCTTTGCGAGGATCAAGGCCTATGGGCAAACCGCGCCTGGCGCCTCAGCTCGTGCTTCTCGCCGCGCTCGCATGGCCGGCGATGCTGACCGCCCAATTCAACGACCCGCCGGCACCGGCGGCGTATGCGCTGCAGAACGTGACGGTGGTGCGCGCTGACGGCAACCAGCTAGTGGGAGTCAACC
Source organism: Gemmatimonadota bacterium (assembly GCA_039588155.1). Classification (GTDB taxonomy): domain Bacteria; phylum Gemmatimonadota; class Gemmatimonadetes; order Palauibacterales; family KS3-K002; genus JBDHGH01. The sequence goes on from JBDHAI010000078.1 coordinate 3,220, forward strand.
TGGTGGTCCGCGCCGGGCTGATCGAGGCGATGGGGGCCGAGGTGGCGATCCCGGCCGACGCCAAGCTGCTGGAGGGCGACTCGCTGTACGTCTACCCCGGCATCGTCGACGCCCAGGGCACGGTGGACTACGAGATCCCGGAGATCGAGGTGGACCGTAACGAGATCGCCTCCTGGGACCCGCCGCGCCACGTTCAGGGTTTCATGCCGCACCGGCGGTTGGCGGACCATCTGACGGCAACGGGTGAAGATCTGGCGGACTTCCGCCAGAAGGGTGTCGTGGCCGCCGCGGTGCACCCCGAAGGTGCCCTGGCGCCGGGACGCGGGATGGTACTCGTCTTCCGCAAGAGCGCGGGCACGTCAGCCGAGCTGGTCGCCCATCCGGTGATCGGACCGGCGATGTCCTTCCAGGGAGCGCGGGGCGTCTACCCCTCGACGCTGTTCGCGGTCATCGCCTTCTACCGGCAGACGTTCGAGGATACCCGCTACCGTGGGGCCCAGATGGCGGCCTACGACCGCGATCCGCGCGGTCTGACGGCGCCGGCCTGGGACGCCGACCTCGAGGTGATGGAGCAGTTGCTGAACGGGGCCACGCCGGCGTTCTTCGCGGCGGACTTCGGCCGGGACATTCAACGCGTGCTGATGCTCGCCGCTGAGTACGGCTTCAGGCCCGTCATCGTGGGCGGTGACGAGGCTTGGCAGGTGGCAGATGAGCTGAAGGCGGCGGGCGTGCCGGTGCTGGTGTCACTGGACTTCCCGGAGCCGGAACGCTGGAAGCCGAAGAAGAACGATGAGCCGGAGCCGACCAACGGGGACGGCGACGTCGTACAGGACGAGCTCGACCTCGACGCCGGGGCGCTGCGCGAAAAGCAGCGGTTGGAGGACCTCTACTCGAACCCGGGCCGCCTGGCGGCGCAGGGAGTGCCGTTTGCGCTGACCAGCGGCGGCGGCTCGGCGGATATCCGCGAGGGCGCCCGCAAAGCGATCGAGTACGGGCTCTCGGAGCAGGATGCTCTCCGCGCGGTCACGGTGACGCCGGCCTCGCTGTTGGGCATCGAAGAGGTCGTGCGGGTCGAGCCGAGCCTTGCAGCCACCTTCATCGTCGCGGATGGTCCGCTCTTCGCCGAGGAGACGAAAATCCGTTACACCTTCGTCGAGGGCGAGCTGGAGGAAGGCAAGAAGGAGCGCGCCGGCTCCGGCGAAGCGCCGGCTGTCGTCCTCACCGGTAGTTGGGAGATGAGCATGGAGACCGGTATGGGGACGTTCACGTCCACCCTGACGGTGGAGCAGGACGGCGGCAGCTTCGAGGGTACGACGCGGAGCGAGATGGGTGAGGGCCGCGTCGTCAACGGAGAGGTTTCCGGCAACAACGTCAACTTCACCGTGATCTTCTCGATGGGCGACGAGACCATCGAGATCGAATTCACCGGCACCGCCGAGGGCGACAGCGCCTCCGGATCCGGCGAGGCGGAAATGGTCGGCTCGTTTGATTGGACGGCCAAGCGAGTGGGCGGTCCGGAAGAGGAGATAGATCGATGAGACGGTTACTAGCGGCAACGGCGTTCCTGGCTCTCGCGACGGCCCCGACGGCCCCGGCGGCGGCCCAAGACTCCCCGACCTGGGAGATGCAGGTGCGGCCCGGCGCGATCGAGGTGCCGCGTGGAACGCTGGTGATCCAGAATCTCGATGCGGTGTGGACCGCGGCAGGCGACGTGTTGACCGGCGTGTCGATCGTGGTGCGGGACGGGATCATCCGCGAGATCGGCGCTGACGTCTCGATTCCGAGCGGAGCGCAGGTCATAGACGGGGCGGGCATGACGGCGATCCCGGGGATCATCGACGAGCACTCGCATACGGCGATGGATCGCAGCACCAACGAGGGCACCACGCCGGTGTCGGCGGAAGTGCGGGTGGTCGACGTACTCGATCCTGGAAGCTTCAACATCTACCGGGCGTTGTCCGGCGGAGTGACGACGTCCCTGATATTGCATGGCAGCGCGAACCCCATCGGCGGACAGGCTGCCATCATCAAGATGCGTTGGGGAATGGACGACCCCGAGCAGTTACTGCTCGAGGGGGCGCCCAAGATGATCAAGTTCGCGCTGGGCGAGAACGTCACGCGCAAGAACTCCCGCTCGCAGGGGCGCCAGAGGTTCCCCAGGTCGCGGGCGGGCGTCGAGTCGTTCTACGATCAGGCGTTCACGGCGGCCCTGGAGTACAAGCAGGCGTGGGCGGACTATAACGCTAACAAGAAGGCCTTCCGGGTTCCGCCGCGCCGGGACCTGCGACTCGAAGCGGTCGCGGACGTCATCGACGGGAAGATCCTGGTGCGGGCGCATTCGTATCGCAGCGACGAGATCGTGATGCTGATGCGTGTGGCGGAGCGTTACGGCTTCAAGATCGATGCCTTCACTCACGTGCTCGAGGGCTACAAGATCGCCGACGAGTTGGCGGCACACGGCGCCTCGGCGGGGACGTTCTCCGATTGGTGGGCCTACAAGCTCGAGGCCTACGACGCGATCCCCCACAACGCCGCGATCATGCACGAGCACGGCGTGCTGACCATGCTGAACTCCGACATCCCCTGGCTGCAGGCCTTCATGGTCTACGAGTTCAATAAGCCGGTCAAGTACGGAGGCCTGTCTAAGGAAGAGGCGCTCCGTATGCTCACGGTCTATCCGGCCCAGTCGCTGCACCTCGACGACAAGATCGGCTCGCTCGAGGTCGGCAAGCAGGCGGATATCGTGCTGTTGAACGGCGACCCTTTCGACACCTATTCGCGCGTCGAGCAGACGATCGTCGACGGGATCCTCTACTACGATCTGGCGAACGAGGCCGAGCGACGGGGCGAACCGCTGCGGCCGCTGCCCGCGACCGTGACACCGGTGGCGGCGCGGCCGATGACTGCCGCGGCTGCGACGTCGGTGGCGGCATCGACCGCGGCCACGGACGGTGGCTCTAACGGCGATGAGGATGCGCCCAGCCTGGTCCTGGTCGGAGGCACCGTGCATCCCGTCTCGGGAGCCGAGATCGCTGACGGCGCGGTACTCATCAACGGCGGCCGCATCGACTACGTGGGCTCGCGGGCCGGCCTGAACGCACCCGCCGACGCTCAGGTGATCGACATCGCGGGCAAGCACGTCTATCCCGGCATGATCGATCTCATGACCCAGGTGGGCATGGTGGAGATCGGGCAGGTCGCCGCCAGCCGCGATGACCGGGAGACCGGACGCTACAACCCGCACCTCAACTCGCTCTGGGGCGTGCACCCGCACAGCGTCGAGATCGAGGTCGCCCGGGCGAACGGCATCTCGGCGGTGCTCAGCGTCCCGGCCAGCGGGGTGATTCAGGGGGCCGGCGCCGTCATCCAGCTGGACGGAGATACACCCGAACGCATGGCGATCGCCGAGCGGGCCGCCCTGGTCGTGAACTTCCCGTCACCAAAAGGGAAGGCGTGGGAGGAGGCGAAGCTCGAGGGCGATCGGCTCGAGGAGCTGGTCCAGCTGTTCCAGCGCGCGGTGCTGTTCGCCGCCGCGCCCGCTGACAACGACGACCCCACGGCGCCGTTCGACGGCAACGATCGCATGCGCGAGCGGGCGATGCTCGAAGCGTTGGTCCCGGCGGTCAGCGGCCAGATGCCGGTCCTCTTCCGCACCCGTAGCGAACGGGACATCCGTACGCTGCTACTATTCCTCGACGAGTTCCCGGAGGTCGATGCGGTGATCGTCGGCGGCGATCAGGCGTTTCGCGTCGCCACCGAGTTGGCGGAGCGCGGGATCCCGGTCGTCGTGGGCTCCGCACTCAGGCCGACTATGGATCGCGACGATCCGGTCAGTGCGGGTTGGGAAAACGCCCGCATCCTCCATGCCGCGGGCGTGAAGATCGCCTTCAGCACTCAGGACTACGCGAACGTGCGGAACCTCCCGTACAACGCGGCCAAGGCTGCGGCCTTCGGGCTACCGAAGGATGAGGCGCTCCGCGCGGTTACGCTGAACCCGGCGGAGATTCTGGGGCTGGGCTCGGAGATGGGCAGCATCGAGGTCGGCAAGCGTGCAGATCTGATCGTCACCGACGGCGACCCGCTGCAGATCGTCACGAACGTCGAGCACGTGTTCATCGCCGGAAATGAAGTGTCGCTCGAGAGCAAGCACACACGCCTGTACGAGGAGTTCAAGAACAGGCACTAGGTCGGCCCTGGGTCAGGCCTGGGCTCACGGCTCGTAACCAAAAGAAAGCGGCCGTCCTTCGGGACGGCCGCTTGCTGTTTCGCTGGACTCGGTCTGCGCCGCTACCTCCGCGGTCTCAGTCCGACCGAATGCGGCTGGAACTGTACCGGCACCCGCTGGTTCGGGAAGCGCCGGTTGATATGCGATGGCGCGCAGTTGTCGACGGGGCCAAAGCCACCCGCCCCGATCAAGATCCCGATCCCGGTGTTGCCGCCACCGCTGTCGCGACCGCGGTCCCGCAGCGTCAGCAGCGCCGGCTCGCGCACCCGCGTGGGCGCCAGGCCGCTTGCGACAGAGGCGGGTGTGATACGAGGCCTGGGTACCAGCGGTTCCTGGAATTCAGACGACGCGGCCTCGGCCAGCACGATTCGGTATTCCATCAAGTTCGGTCCGGCCGACACGACGTCCGCGTCGCTCAGCTTGAAGCCACCCGAGGCGGTCAGGGCGTCGTTCGCCGTCGAGGCCGACGCCGCGTCTGTGTCTTCGAGCTCCGGCTCGGGCAGGCTGACGACGCTGAGCGGCCCGTCGGCGGCGCCGTCGGAGCCGACGCTCCAGCGTCCCAGCCCGATGACCGCGATGTGGACGACGACCGATATGCCCAGGCCGATGCCGAGAATCCGAGCGTAGTTGACTCGCTGGCGTCTCATCCTACCCCCTCTCGGAAGCGTTAAGTACTGCCGGCCACTGCGTCTCCCCGGCGGACCGCGTCGGGCCTGTGGGGTCAGTTCTAGCTGATCTGGCTGCTACTTCCATCAACACCTGAGCCAGCACCTGTGTTCCATGCTGGAGTTCGGGTTCATTGCGTTTCCGGCCACCTCGTCCATCTTTGCGAAGCGCGTTCGTGACGTCAAGTGTTTCTCGAGAGGTCAGGAGCCACATGGTACATATTCTCACAGCGCTGGCGCTAATGATCTCCCAGGGGCCGCCCGCGGTTGCCTACGAAATCGCGTTCCCCAACGCGGTCCATCACGAGGCGGAGATCCGGGTCAGGTTTTCCGCTTTGGGGCCGAGTCCGCTCCAGGTGCGGATGAGCCGCACGTCGCCGGGCCGCTATGCCCTGCACGAGTTTGCCAAGAACGTCTACAGCGTCCAGGCGCACGATGGCCGGGGCGGGGCGCTCGAGGTCGCGCGGCCGAACCCGCACCAGTGGGACGTCGCCGGCCACGACGGCACCGTCGACTTCGCCTACACACTGTACGCAGACCATGCCGACGGCACCTATTCGGGCATCGATCTGACCCACGCGCACCTCAATATGCCAGCAACGTTCGTCTGGGCTCGCGGCCTGGAGGATCGGCCGGTGGAAATCACGCTCCGACCGCCCCCCGGCTCGGGCTGGCGGGTCGCGACCCAGCTGGCGCCCAGCGACGATCCCTGGACGTTCACCGCGCCCGACCTCGACTATTTCCTAGACAGCCCCGCCGAGCTGAGCGTTAGTTCGGTTCGCGAGTGGCCGGTCACCGCCGGCGAGCGCGAGTACACGATCCGGGTCGCCGTCCATCACGACGCCAGCGAGCAGGATGTCGACGGTTACGCTCAGTTGGTCCGGCCCATCGTGGAAGAGGCACGCGCCATCTTCGGAGAATTCCCCGAGTTCGACTACGGGACCTACACCTTCATCGCCGACTACCTGCCGCACGTCTACAGTGACGGCATGGAGCACCGCAACTCGACGATCATCGCCAGCCCGAGCCCGCTGACGGCTGTAACGCCGGAGCGGACCGGCGTGATCGCTCACGAGTTCTTCCACGCCTGGAACGTGGAGCGGATCCGGCCGGCCAGTCTCGAGCCGTTCGATTTCGAGGCGGCAAACCTGTCGGGCGAGCTCTGGTTCGCCGAGGGCTTCACGAGTTATTACGGCTCGCTGTTACTCCGCCGGGTGGGCCACCTCAGCGATCGCCAGTACGCGAGCCGCATCTCGGATGCCGTGAGTACCGTCCTCCTGGGCCCTGGACCCGACTATTTCAGCGTGGTGGAGATGAGCCAGTTGGCCACGTTCGTCGATCAGGCAGCGTTCAACGATCCGACGAATCAGCTGAACACGTTCATCTCCTACTATGCGTGGGGTGGCGCCTTGGGGCTGGCCCTCGATCTCATGCTTCGCGCGCGCTTCGAGCTCGACCTCGATGACTACATGCGGGCGGTCTGGAGAACACACGGCGTGACGGAGAGGCCGTACACGCTGAATGATCTGGAGCATGGTCGCCACGCCCCCGAGTTCGAGACCCTGCTCAGCCATGCCGGGTTCCTGCTCCGGCCGAAGTACTCAGGGCGGGCGACGTTCGGCTGGGCCGAGCTGACGTTCGGCGATCGCGGGGCCGAAGTGGTCTCCGCGACCCAGGTCAGAACTCCGCTCTACGAGGCGGGCGTCGACCGGCACGATGTGATACTCGCCCTCGACGGCCATGACATACGGAGTCAAGACGATCTCAGCCTCGTCCTGCGTGCCCACCGGCCCGGCGATCTCATCGAGATCGAGTACGAGCAGCGCGGAAGACAGGTGCGCAGTACCCTCAGGTTGATGGAGAACCGTTGGCTCGAGGTGGTGCCTTTCGAGGACGCCGGTCGTACACTGACCCCGGAGATGCGCGCTTTCCGGGAAGCCTGGCTCGGATCTAAGGTCCGCTAGCCGACCGGATCTCGGCGACCACCATGTCGCCCATCTCGGAGGTCGAGATCCCGCTGCGGGTGTCCGCCGACGGGATGGCGCCGCTCTTCAGCAGCCCGGCCACCGCGCCCTCGACGCGCGCGGCAGCGCTCTCTTCGCCCAGGAAGTCGAGCATCATCGAGACGGCGGAGACCATGCCTAGCGGGCAGGCCACGTTCTTGCCGGCGTGCTTGGGCGCCGAGCCGTGGATGGGCTCGAACATCGAGGTCTGGCCGGGGTGGATGTTGCCCGAGGCGGCGATCCCCATGCCGCCCTGGATCATCGCGCCCAGATCGGTGATGATGTCGCCGAATAGATTGGTCGTCACGATGACGTCGAACCACTCCGGGTTCTTCACCATCCACATGCAGCAGGCGTCCACGTAGGCGTGATCGGTCCCCACCTCGGGGTAATCTTTGGCGACGTGTGCGAAGGCCCGGTCCCAGATATCGTGGGGGCGGATGGCGTTGTCTTTGTCGACGAGCGTGACGACCGGCTCACGGCCGCCGGCGCCGCGGACGCTGGCCCGCTTTCGCGCCACCTCGAAGGCGTACCGCGAAGCCCGTTCGCAGCCCTTCCAGGTGTAGATCCCGTTGACGATGGCGACCTCGTCCGGCGTGTTCTTCTTCAGGTGGCCGCCGATCTGCGAGTACATGCCCTCGGTGTTCTCCCGCACGACGACGAAATCGATGTCCTCGGGGGTCTTGCCCTTGATTGGGCACATGTGCTCCGAGTAGAGCTTGATCGGCCGCAGGTTGATGTACATGTCGAGGCCGAAGCGGAGCCCCAGGATCACCGAGCGCTCGACCAGGCCCGGCTCGACGTCAGGGTGGCCGATGGCGCCCAGCAAGACCGCGTCCAGCGTCCGCCATTCGTCGATCACGCGGTCGGGCACCAGCTCCTTGGTCGCCAGGTAGTACTCGCCGCTGTAAGGATAGTCCACCAGCTCGTACTTGAAGTCCTCGAGCTCCGCGACGGCCTCGAGGACCTTGAGCCCTTCAAGCGCGACCTCCGGGCCTATCCCGTCACCGGGGACGTTCCCGATCTTGTACGTCTTCATCCGGCCTCCCTGGGTCGGGTTGGGTCGACTTCCCACTGTTAGGTTCGATGGGTCGGAGGGTAACCTACTAGTAGGTTGGGACCCGCATCAAGAAGGGACCCGCGGCCCGGCGGGCGGATAGCCCCGCTCAGTACAAAGCCGTAGATTAGCGCACATCTTTTCACCTTGCTGCAGGGAGGAGCCATGCGCCTTCGCGTCGACCGCCCGATCTTGTGCCTCGCCCTCTTGTTTCTACTGGGTCCAGCGTATCTCGTCGCCCAGGACGACAGCGAGTATGGCGAGCGGATCCGGCAGTACACCACGGACCCGCGCTTCCTCAGCGACCTGGTCGATCATCTGCCGAGCTCCGAGACGGTGCCGTCGCCGCTCGATCACTTCGGCGAGATCGTCGGTGCTCCCGACATCCTGCACACGACGACGGAGATCTATGGCTACATGCGCGTGCTGGCCGCGGCGTCTGCGCGGGTGGAGGTGCGTGTGGTGGGCACGACGGAAGAGGGTCGCGAGATGATCGAGGTGATCATCGCGGACGAAGCGACGCTCGCCGATCTGGAGCGCTACCGCGGCCAGCTGAACCGGTTGGCCGATCCGCGGCAGCTGTCGGAGACGGAGGCGGACGAGATCATCGCTCGAGCCAAGCCCATCTACTACCTGATGGGCGGTCTGCACTCGCCGGAGACCGGTCCGCCGGAGATGCTGATGGAGCTGGCCTACCGGCTCGCCGTGGAGGAGTCGCCGGCGATCCGTTCGGTTCGGGAGAACGTGATCACGATCCTCGTGCCGGTGGCGGAGCCGGACGGCCGCGACCGTATGGTCGACGTGTACAATTACTACAAAGCCAACAACGATGTCGGGCCCGGGCTGCCGTACTGGGGCAAGTACGTGGCGCACGACAACAACCGTGACGGTTTCGGCCTCGCCTTGGCGCTCACCCGCAACATCTTGCGCCAGTACATGCACTGGAAGCCGACGGTCATGCACGACCTCCACGAGTCGGGCTACTACCTCTACGTATCGACGGGCACCGGCCCGTACAACGAAGAGCTCGACGCGATGACCATCAACGAGTGGCACAACCTCGCCCACGAAGAGGTCACGGAGCTGACCAAGCGCGGCATGCCCGGCGTCTGGACCCACGCCTTCTACACCGGTTGGGCCGCCAACTACTTGATGTGGATCGCGAACACGCGGAACAGCATCGGCCGCTTTTATGAGACGCTCGGCAACCGTGGCGCCAGTACGGTGGAGCGCGAGCTGCGGGCCTCGGTGACGACGCGTGAGTGGTACCGGCCCAACCCGCCGCTGAAGAAGGCCATGTGGTCGCTGCGGAACAACACGAACTACATGCAGAGCGGCGTGCTCGTCGCGCTAGCCTATACGGCCGATAACGCGAGGGAGTTCGTCGAGAGCTTCTACCTCCGCGGTCTGAGGGCGGTGGATCGCGGCAAGAGCGAGGCGCCTTATGCCTGGGTGATCCCGCGGGGCCAGCGGCGGCCGATCGCGACGGAGGACCTGGTGGCGCTGCTCATTCAGCAGGGGATCGAGGTGCATGTGGCGGAGGAGGATCTGAGCTGGGCGCGGAATGAGCTTGAAGATGAAGAAGAAGGTGAACTCGAACTCAAAGATGAGGATTCGATAACAGAGGCGCGGAAGGGGTCGTACGTGGTGCGGCTGGATCAACCTTATCGGACACTGGTCCGCGTCTTACTGGATGTTCAGCGGTTCCCCGAGGACGCGACGCCGCCGTACGACGATACCGGCTGGACCTTGCCGTTCCTGCACCAGGTCGATGCGTATCGCGTCGACGACCCGGCCATCTTGTCGGCGGAGATGCGGCGGGTAGGCGAACCGGTCGGCGTCGCCGCTGAGCTCGACGGGAAGGGCCGCGATTATTATCTGGTGAACAACACCACGGACGACAACTTCGCGGTGCTGCGCTTCCGTCTGAGCGATCTGAAGATGCTGGCGGCGGAGGAGAGCTTCGAGGCGAGCAAGAAGCGGTTCAATGCCGGCAGCTACATCATCCCGGCGGACGGTAATCCCGACGATCTGGGCGACCGGCTCGAGGCCGCGGCGCTGGAGCTGGGTCTCGAGATCCACGGCGTCGGCCGGCGGCCGGAGGTATCGCTGCACGAAGTGGAGCTTCCGCGGGTGGCGCTGGTGCACACCTGGGTCTCCACGCCTCAAGACGCCGGCTGGTGGCGGTTCGCCTTCGATCATATCGGTATTCCCTACACTTATCTGTCGGAACAGGACCTGGCCAGCGCGGATTTGTCGAGCTTCGACGTCGTCATCATGCCGCGCACGCGCGCGAACCCGCAGACGCTGGTCGCGGGTACGACCGACGCCGGCGTGCCGATCCCGTGGCAGAGCAGCGAGGACTACCCCGCGATCGGTATCATCGACGAGACCGAAGATGTGCGTCGCGGGATGGGCTACAGGGGGCTGGAGAACCTGAAGCGCTTCATCGAGGCCGGTGGCGTGTTCATCACGGAGGGGAGCACTGCTGAACTGCCGATCGAGATGGCGATCACACGGCGCATCAGCATCAAGCGTACGAGTCAGCTGCAGGCCCGCGGGACCGTGCTCAAGGCCGTGATCGAAGACGGAGCGAGCCCCATCGTCTACGGATACCCGCAAGCGATGGCGGTCTATTTCAACCAGGCCCCGGTGTTCCAGATCAGCAAGGACCTCAGCAGCCCCTTCATCCCCGACTGGCTGAAGGACGAGTACTGGGAGAAGGAGATTCCGCGCGTCGTATTGAGCTTTGCGAAGAAAGACATCATGATGAGTGGGATGTTGCGTGGCGCGAGCGAGATTGCCGGGACCCCGGCGGTCATCGACGCCCCCGTGGGACAGGGTCACGTCGTGCTGTTCGCCAACCGGCCGTTCTGGCGCTGGCAGACCCGTGGCAGCCACGCTTTGGTCTTCAACACGATACTGCACTGGAACGATCTGCGTGCCGGCTGGCCGTCACGTCCGGGCGCCGAGGAGGCGGCGACCGTCGCCGAGGGAGGACGGTGATGGGAAAACAGGAGGTCCCGCAACAGGCCGGACTCTACGGAGGAGGCCGTGTGGCGCTGGCCGGCTGGGGAGCGGCCCACGACCTGGTCAATATGTACCTGGCCATCGCCCAGATGGCGGACAGCGAGCTGACCCAGGAGGAACAGCGCATCTTCATGCGCAAGTTCGGGCAATGGATGCCCGACATCACGCTGGAGCAATTCGAAAAGATCTGGAGCGAGGTCCTGTCGGTAAACGGCCAAATCGAGACCGAGGAAGCCCGCTACGCCTTCTATCTCCAGTCGGCCCTCAACATCGCCCAGTTCATGGGCGGTAGCAAAGACAAGTTGAAGTCGATCGTCCGGGACCTCGTCGACATCGCCGGTGCCGACGGTAGGCTGCACGATAACGAGATCACGATGATCAAGGCCGTCGCCATCGCCTACGGGCTGAGCGCGGACCTGCGGGTGAACGCCAACACCGGTCGCGTCGAGCTGACGCTCAAAGATGCCAATTGACTCGGGACCAGAGGGTTCGGTAACCGCATGACCCTATCGCCCAGGAGCCTTCCAGCACGCCCGTCGCGCACCTCGCTGTATCGCGAGGCGACCGCGCTGGCGATCGCACTGCGCTGGATTCTGCTGGCGGCCGCCCTTGTACTGCTGTATGGGGACTACGGGTTCGGCTCCGCGACGTTCTGGCTTCTGGGCGGTGTCGTGCTCTATAACGCGCTGCTGACGCTGCTGTTCTGGTCGCGGAACCACCCGCCGCTGGCCTACGTCTGTGTCCTCGACCTCGCCGGGCTCACGGCTCTGCTGCTCCTGCACGAGGGGCCGCATGCCGACGTCGTCTACCTCTACACGTTCCTGATCGTCGTTCTGGCACTGGCTTACGGTTGGAACGGCGTGGCGCTGGCTCTGGCGGCCTACCTGGTCGGCGAGTACACGGTGTCGTTGGTGGCGATCGATGGCTCGACCGGCGCGTCGAGCTACGTTATACGCATCGGCGCCATCGTGCTGGCGGCTCTCGTTCTCGTCCGGGTCGTGGAGCGTCACGAAGCGCTGCGGTTGCGGCTGTCGCGCGCGGCGGCCACGGAGGACAAGGGAGGGATCTACGATTTGCAGGCGTTTGCCAGAGCTCTGGAAAACCTCCACAAGCTGGCGATACGCGGTGAGTGGCCCTACTCGATCCTCGTCATCGACATCACGAAGCCGGGCAGCGCCGGCGGGTACCGACAGCCTCGCATTGACGATGAAACGCTGGACGCCCTCGTCGGCGAGACGCGCTCCGAGCTGCGCTCGACCGACCTCGTCGGGCGCGTCGGTGCCGACGTGTTCGGCGTGGCGTTGCCGGACACCGGTCAGGCGGGCGCGGAGAACGTGGCGCAGCGTATCGAGCAACAGCTGCGCGGGCTGGCTCCGGATCTCGATATCGCGGTCGGCCTGGCCTCGATCGAGCCGAGCCGGCAAGACAACTACGACACGTGCCTGCACGCCGCCTTCGCGGCGGCCAGAGGCGCGAAGACTGGCTCGGATGCGTCGGAGAAAGACTGATGAGGTGACTCGGCCTCGCTTTGACACTCACGTTCGGGCTCGTCATGGCGTCTGACTCCCGCGGGCAGGAACACAGGCCGACCCGCGTGGCCGGGCGCTCGACCGTCTACGCACCCAGCGGCGCCATCGCCACCAGCCAGCCACTGGCGAGCGCCGCGGGGCTGGCCGTACTGCAGCGCGGCGGCAACGCCGTCGACGCGGCGGTGACCGCCGCCGCCGTGCTCAACCTGGTGGAGCCGCACATGACCGGGTTGGGCGGCGACATGTTCGCCATCCTCTGGTCGGCGGAGTCGGGTGAGCTGGTCGGTCTGAACGCCAGCGGCCGGTCGGGCTCGTTGCTGACGCGAGAGGAGCTGGTGAGTCGCGGACACGTGGTCGTGCCGATCCACGGGGCCGAGCCGATCACCGTGCCAGGCGCGCTCTCCGGGTGGTCGGCGCTGCTGGAGCGCTACGGCACGCTGACGTTGGCCGAAGCGCTGCAGCCGGCCATCGAGTTGGCGGAGTCGGGCTTCCCCGTCTCGCCCATCATCGCCCGTCAGTGGGCGGCCGGGGTCGATACTCTGAGGGCGGACGACGGCGCTCGGTCCACCTACCTGATCGATGGCACGCAGGCCCCGCAGGCCGGCGAGCGGTTCCGTAATCCGGACTTCGCAGCGACGCTGCGGGCGATCGCGTCCCAGGGTCCCGGCGCGCTGTACGGCGGCGAGCTGGGCCGGCGAATCGTCGAGCGAGCGCAGGAGTTGGGCGGGTTCCTGACGCTGGAGGATTTAGAGCGTCACGCGCCGATCTGGGTGGCGCCCATCTCCGTCGACTTCGGTGGCCATCGCCTCTGGGAGCTCCCACCCAACGGGCAGGGGATCGCAGCGCTGGAGATGTTGCGGCTGCTCGAGCCCTGCGACCTGGCGGCGATGGGGCACAACTCCGCCATCTACCTCCACCATCTGATCGAGGCGAAGAAATTGACGTTCGCCGACTTGGAGCGCTGGGTCGGCGATCCCGATGAGATGACGG
>JBDHAI010000079.1:0-9589 GCA_039588155.1 Gemmatimonadota bacterium
GGCGCGCTCCTCGTCCGCCTCGGGCCAGAAGATTGGGAGAAGCTCATCTCTGCGGTGGAATCCGTGGCGGGCGGCCATGCTGAGGTAGACGAGCAGCGCCATGCGCTTGGACTGCCAGGCCACCGACCGAACCTCATGGCCGTCGGATGTGTCGCGAAGGTCCAGTGCGCCCAGGGTTCGGAGCTCGATCATACCGCCCCCACAGAGCTGCGTCCCGGCAAGACGGGGAGGGCTATCACCCGAGAAGTGAGAATCGAGTGATAGGAATGTCTACTTTGCACTAAAAAGCTAACGCGGGCTGGGAATAGTCGCCAGCCGCGGGGTGCCGGCGTCGCCGGCAATCCTGTGCCCGAGCCAAAAGGAGGTCGACATGAGAAACCCGACAAAGGCTGCCGCGCTCGTTCTTGCCGCGGTCTGCGGGCTCGCGCTCGCCTGCGATGACGGAGCGATCACCGAGACGACTGCGAACGTGCCCGACCCGTCCCTCAAGAAAGGAGGGGGTGGCACGGTCGAAGTGGAATTCCTGGCGACACTCAGCCTCTTCGGCGATGCTGCGGGCGACTACGTGGCGAGTAAGCAGTCGGTGAAAGGGACCAACGGCAGGAAGAGGATCACCGTGTCCGGTGGCTACACCCTGACCATCCAGTACACGGGTGCCGATATCAGTGCTTGCGAGGATGGCGGCGCGCGGCTCACCCAGGTTATGGGACCGCGTCAAGGCGATCTGGAGATCACCGTCAACAAGAGAATCTTCCAGAACGGCGAGAGTTCCACGGGCGTGGTCGTCAACTTCACGACCATCGGCGACGATGAAAGCGAATACTGGCTCACCACCGGAGAAGGCTTGAACAGGCTGAGCGAGCAAGCGGCGCTGACTAGGGTGGCCAAGCAGGGTGGTTTCCTGAGGATCGTAAGGAACGGCGAGTCCCAAGGGGCTTGGTGCCAGGGCATCGTCGATTTCGAATTCACCGTCAGCAAGTAAACTCGCGCTGACAGCCTGACCCCGGCCCGGCAGAGCCGTCACATTTGTAGCTTTGCCGGCTTGCCGCCTCGCCAGCAGTACGCCCGTGCGCAGGCGGCGCCAAAGTTGTCAAGGACGGCACCGAAAAGGAGCAGGTCAGAATGGCCTGGCTAGGTCGGTTTGACCGAGGGGCCCCTCTTTGCCGGCCGTCTTACTTTGCACTCCGCAGCGCCACAAGTCCAATCTTCACAATCGTTTACGCTCATCCTCAGTGCCAGGTACGTGGCTTGCCCCACTCTCTGACGCCCGTGAGGATTCCGGTCTGGCTTCCAATCCTGAGGCCGCCATCCCCGGAGTCCCGCCCTCGATGGCAGGAGGTCTGGAGGGAATCGATGATCGTTGTGCATTGTCTGGCGCTCTTGATGATCGCCGCAATGAACGGCCCGAGCGAGCCGGGTACGACTCCGGCGTCGGGCCCGATTGCGCACCCGACCTCTAAAGCCACCGCTGACCGAGCCAGCTGGGACATCCCGATCACATACAACACCGCCGTCGACAAGTGGCTGGTCTACTATCAAACCCGTGGGCGCAGGCACTTGCAGGTCCACCTGACCCGGGCGGGCCGCTACGAGCCGATGTTGCGGGCCATCCTCCGGGACCACGGTCTGCCGGAGGACCTCGTCTATCTGTCGATGATCGAGAGCGGGTACGACCCCAACGCGTACAGCTCGGCCCATGCGGTGGGTCTCTGGCAGTTCCTGAGCAGCACCGGTCGTCGCTACGGCCTGCGTGTGTCTTATTGGGTCGACGAGCGGCGCGATCCGATCCTGGCGACGCGAGCCGCCGCTGCCTACCTGACCGATCTATACGAGGAGTTCGGTTCTTGGTACCTGGCGGCGGCCGCATACAACGGCGGGGGCGGCCGGGTGCGTCGATCCATCCGCCACTCGGGTAGCCGGGACTTCTGGACGCTGGCCGGTCGCGGCTACTTCCATCGCGAGACGAAGAACTACGTGCCGAAGTTCATCGCGGCGGCGCTCATCGCGAAGCAGCCGCGGCTCTACGGTTTCGCCCAGGCAACCGCATCGCCGCTCAGCTACGACGTCGCTCGGGTGCCGGATGCGACAGGCCTCGATGTGATCGCCGAAGCGGCGGGCGTCAAAGTCGCGGAGCTTAAGGCGCTCAATCCCCAGCTGATCCGGGGTGTGACGCCTCCCGGCGAGAGCTACCTGGTCCGCCTGCCACCCCACACCGCCACGTCGTTCGCAACGAATTACGCAAAGGTACCCGTCGACGAGAGAGTCCGCGCCATCCAACACGCGGTGCGGCGCGGCGATACGCTCGGCCGGCTCGCCAAGGTCTATGGCTCGAAGGTCTCAGCGATACGATCGGTGAACCCGGGTGTGCAACCGCGACGGCTCAAGGTAGGACAGCTGCTCGTCATCCCCGCCGATCCAGAGTCCATGCGCCTGGCATCCGCCACCCCCTGACGCCCCGCTTCCAGTCAGCGGACCTACCGCTCGTATCCCCTCAGCACTACCGCGCTACACCTGACTACCAGGAGGCGAGGTGCGGTGCGAAGACCGTCAGGTTCTTCAGCAATCCCGATCTGATCTTGTGCTGGACCTGCGGCAGGTCGTGCCGGTCAAGCATATCCTCGAGGCGGGCCGAATGGTGCCGAACCGCGCCTTCGGAGTCAGCGAAGCTGGCCAGCCACGTCGCATCGGCCAGCGCCCAGATCTGGGCTTCGCCATCGCCGAATGTGGCCGCCTCCTCCACGAGGTTGAGCAGCACGGCCTCGGCGCGCAAGTAGTCGCCCTCGAAGAAATAGGCGTTCGCGATACGTCGCACCGACTCGACCGGCAGCCCCCCGTCGGCGCGGACGAGATCCGCGGCGACGGCATACTCATCGCGCCCCGCCTCGAAATGGCCGTTGGCGGTCAGCAGGTCACCGTAACTGATGTACCGGTCGACTGAAGCGGCGGATGTTGCCGCGTCGGTGGTCAGGCTCGACGCGGAGGGGGAGGTGGGTGAGGCAGCAGCCAGAACCGCGAGTGGCGCCAGAAGCGCAAAGATTCGAGCAGACGTTCTCATGAGCCCGTTCCTCTACTCTTATATGTTTAAGGCGCGCCGCACCGATCTGTCTTCATTACGATTGGCGAGGATCATCTGTTTCAGGGATCTGACGGCCCCTCTAACCGCTTTGACAATCGAAGTTCGTCTAGGGTTGCAGGGGTGGGCAGTAGCGGCTCCGACCGCACGTTGTCTGGCCTGCCGCAACTATTTAGATTCTCATCTACCTAGCAGGAACGGTTTCCCTCCGCCCGCTGTCTGCGATCTACTACCATAACGTTTTAAGACTCCGAGGTGCCTGTGATGTACCGTTCAACGGCGTTACTCTCGACTGCTCTTGGCCTCGTGACCTTAGCCGGGTGCAGCGGGTTCGATGAGGACAACGCGGCCATTCAGATTCGCGAGACTTTTTGCCAGGGTTGGCCTTACGGTTGCACGGAGAACACCGTGGTGGAAATCGGCAAGGTCCGCGAGACTCTACACGGCCGGCAGGTCGAGTTCAAGGTCGTGGACGGCGACGACGAGACGGCGACATTGCAGTCCGCCTACTTCGAGCGTGAAGACGACGAGTGGAGGCTCTTGTTCTTCGAGCCGCCGTTCAGCAAGCAATTCACGCGGGAGGAGAACCGGGCCATCGACGACCGACACAAGCTCGAGAAGCAGTTGATGGATCTGAAGGCGGCCCAGAAGTGGTTCACCACGATCTACCGGCGATACGCGAGCAACTTGGCGGAGCTGGACAGCGTGAGCTATCACCCGCCCGGCCCGGCGCTGAAGATGACGGTAGAACAGGGCGGCAGCGGCTGGCGGGGGGAGGTGGAGAGCCAGTACACGCGGTGCGTGCTCGAGGTGCCGCGCCAGCAGCTACCGAGCTGTGAGGGCCTTTCGGCCGCGCAGGGCGCGGGCACGTCCTCGGGGCCGTTGAGCACGGCGTTCGGGGAAGGGAGCTGAGACGTCGGGGGCCGACTGCGAGTTGGTCGCTGCTCACGTTGCTCACCGCTCGCCTCCGCTGCATCTTTGAGCGGCTATTGACAGCCGTATCCAACTAACAACCAGACGGACCGTCGTCGCACCGCGCGCTGATGTCGAATTTCGGCCACCTCGTTCGAGAGCTTCACCGCCGCTCGCTATGGCAAGCGCTCGCCGTCTACCTCGGCGCGTCGTTTGCCGCTCTGGAAGCGGTGGACATGCTCATCGAGCGCGTCGGACTAACTGGCTGGTTCTTCCCTGCCGCACTCGGCCTCTTGCTGGTCGGGCTGCCCATCGTACTGCTCACCGCTTCGATACAGAGCATCAAGGCCGCCAGCCCGCCACAGCACGAGCATGACCGTGAGCCGCTGGCGGCGAGTGCCACCAGTGAAGCCTCGCTGCAAGAACGTGGGGGTCTGCGGGACCTGCTCACGTGGCGGAACGCGATTGGCGGTGGGGTCGTCGCGTTCGCGCTCTGGGGTGTGGTCGCTGCCGCCTGGCTCCTGCTGGTCGGCAGCCCGGTCGGCGTGTCGGAGGTTGCCGCGGACCCCCAGCCCGAGCTCGCGCCCACGTCGGTGGCCGTACTCTATTTCGAGGACTTCAGTCAGGACCAGGATCTGGGCTACCTGGCCGACGGCTTCACGGAGGCGCTGATCCACGAGTTGGCGCAGGTCGGTATGCTCCGGGTCATCTCGCGGAACGGGGTCAAGCCCTACCGCAACCCGGACATCCCGATCGACAGCATCGCGAGAGCCCTCAACGTCGGCAGCATCGTCGAGGGAAGTATCGAGAGGTTCGGCAACCAGTTGCGGGTTACCGTTCAGCTCATCGATGGGACGAACGGCGTGCATCTGTTGAGCCGCCGCGTCGATCGGAGCGGAGACAATCTGCTGCAACTGCGTGAGGACGTCGTCCAGGAGGCGGCCTGGCTACTTCGCCAGCGACTCGGTGAGGAGATCCAGCTTCGAGAGCGACGGGCGGAGACCGCCAGCGACGAGGCCTGGGAGCTGGTTCAGCGTGCGGAGGAGCGACGAGAGCAGGCCGAGGATCTCTGGTCCGCAGGCGATAGTGCCGGTTTCGCTCGCTTGCTGCTGCAAGCCGACTCGCTGCTGGCGAGGGCGGAGGACATCGATCCGGAGTGGGCGGATCCGCTCATCCACAGAGGCTGGGCGGCGAAGATACTCGCGTCGCGCCGGGGTTCGGCTTACGGGATCTACGATCGTGCGACCGCGGAGCTTGCCATTGCGCAAGCGGAACGGGCGCTGGAGCGCTGGCCGGAGAATTCGCGGGCGCTCGAGCTGCGCGGGAGCCTTCGGGCTCGCTTGTGGGAGCAAAGCGCTGACTCGCTGGACCTCGACACGCTGCGGGTCGCCGCCGAGCGAGATCTCCGCCTGGCGGTGGAGAGGGATCCGAAGCTCGCGTCGGCCTGGGCGGTGCTCAGCCGGCTGCTGCGACAATCGGGCAAGTTCTCCGCCGCCAAGCTGGCCGCGGAGAGAGCCTACGAGGCGGACGCGTATCTGGCGGACGCTTCCTATGTGCTATTCAACCTCTGCCACACGTCGATCGAGCTCAAGGAGTTCGAGGATGCCGAACGATGGTGCGAGGAGGGTCAGCGTCGATTCCCCGAGGCCGGTTCCTTCATAGAACCTCAGCTGGTGCTGCTGGCCTCGTCGATCGGACCCGAGGCGGATGTCGAGCGGACGTGGGAGCTCTACGAGCGCATGATGGAGACTTACGTGCCCCAGCAGCGCGAGGGATTGCGGCCGCTATACCTGATGTACGTCGCTGCTGTCTTGGCGCGGGCTGGTTTGGAGGACAGCGCGCGGGCAGTCATCGAGCAGGCGCGGATCTTGGACACGGCCGCCGATCCCGAGGTCCACTACTACGAGGCCAACGTTCGCCTGCGGCTGGGTGAGCCGGAAGCGGCCCTCCATCTTCTCGAAGCGTTTCTCGAGAGCAATCCCAATCAGAAAGAGTACCTGGCCCAGGACTGGTGGTGGGAAGAGCTGTGGGGTGACCCCCGTTTCCAATCGCTCGTCGCCAACTGAAAACCCCGCGACCGTTTAGCTGACCGCGGGGCTTCCGATGGCAAGGACCTCCGGGACTCATGTACGACTTACTGGTTCGCTGAGAGGTCCCAGATGTAGTCTACATGCGAGTCGCAGATATCGCCGAACTCGCGCAGCATCTCCGGCTGCTCGGCGTCGAGATCCGACCAGAGCTTATCCCAATAATTGATGGCGCTCATGTAGTCCGCAGCGTCGAAGACCAGGGCGCGGCGGAACCAGCCGCCGATCCTATGCTCGAGCCAGGTCCAGGAGCTGATGTCGCCCGCCGCGACGTGCCGGTCCATAATCGGCGCGAAGGCCGCCTTCAAGATCGCGTCCGCCTGGGCCTCGCGGCCATCGCACATCATGTAGCTGGAGAGGCCGACGGCCGGACGCTCCTGTGCCACTTCCTCAGGCGCCTGAGAGGTGGCGGCGGAGGACCAGATGTAGTCGTCGTGCGAGGAACAGATGGTGTTAAACTCCTCGACCTCGTCGGCATGATTGGCCCGGACCTCTTCGATGTACAGGTCGCGCGCTTCGACGAGGGATTCCATGTCGGTGCCGACCATGTAGGAGAGCCGGCGCCAGGCCCCGCCGGCCCAGTGACGGGCCCAGCCGTGGGCGGTGATGCGGCCGGCGTCCTGGTGCGTTTGCATGATGGGTGAGATCACCTGCGCGTAGATCTCGTCGGCGCGTGACTCCTGTGCCTGATTGCAGCGATGGTAAGCCGCAAATACGATGGCCGTGGGCTCCTCCTGCGCGCGCGCATTCGGGGCCAACACCATTAGCGCCAATGCCAAGGCGCCGAGCTCATGAGCTCTCATTCCATACCTCCTGTAAGATGGTTGGGCTGTGACAGAAATCGTCCCCTGGAAACTCCCGTTTAGTCCAGAGGAAGGCGCGAAGATAGGGTGCGGCTCCGCGTGGCGCAATCCGGCCCGTCCGAGCCGCGGGGGAGGGGAAAGCGACCCGAATGTCGAGTTCCGGCAGCGAGTTACTCGGTTTTCGCCTCGGCGCCCTCGAAGCTCCAGCGCAGCCGCGAGGCCCGCGCCTCCTCGATGTTGACGAAGGCGAGCAGCGTGCCGCCCACCAGGAAGAAGACGATCAGTGAGAGGATCGCGGTACGGCCCGAGCCGGTGCGGTCGGACAGCAGCGCAAACATGAGCGGGCCCCAGATCGCCGAGAACTTGGAGAGCACGGAGTAGAAGCCGTAGAACTCGGCCGACGCCTCCTCGGGGATCATCGATCCGTAGAGGCTGCGGCTGAGCGACTGGGCGCCGCCCTGAACGAAGCCGATCACCGCGCCGAGGGCGAAGAACGGCAGGACCTCGCCGGCAGGCAGGAAGTAGGCCGCGATCGCTACCAGCGAGTAGACGGCGAGACAGATCAGCACGGCGGGGCGCGCCTCGATGCGGCCGGCCACCCAGCCGAAGAAATAGGCGCCGCCGAAGGCGACGAACTGAACGATGAGAAACGTCGTCATAATCGCCGAGGTGGGCAGGCTGAGCGTGTCTTTGGCGTAGACCGACGCCATGTTGATGACCGTCTGCACCCCGTCGTTGTAGACCATGTAGGCGATCAGGAAGAGTAGCAGCTGTTTGAACCCGATCAGCTTGCGGGCCGTCGCCCAGACGCGGCCGAACCCGACCTTCACATATGCGATGGCTTGAAGCGAGCCGGCGTACTCGGGCGGAAGCTGCTGGGCCTCGCCGGTCTCGCGCAGACGGGTGAAGGCGAAGGTCGCGAAGCCGGCCCACCAGAGCCCCGCCATGGCCAGCGCAATACGGGTCGCGGTGACGAGCTCGAGACCGAGGTTGTCGTGGAAGGCGACCAGCAGCGAGGCGGCGGCGAACTGCAGGCCGCCGCCGATGTAACCGAAGGCGTAGCCCTTGGCCGAGACCCGGTCGATCGTCTCCGGCGTGGTGATGTCCGGGAGAAACCCGTCGTAGAAGACGTTGGCGCTGACGAAGCCGACCTGGGTCAGGAAGAAGAGCCCCATCGTCAAGAGGACGTCCCCGGTGCCCACGAAGACGAACGAAGTCGCGAACAGAGCGCCGCCGTAGGCGAAGACCTGCAGGAAACGTTTCTTCGCCGCGGAGAAGTCGGCGATGGCGCCGAGGATCGGGGTGATGAGGAAGATGATGAAGGTGCCGAAGCCGACGAGATAGCCCCAAAGCGTCTGCCCGTCGTACAGGCGGCCGAACAACTCGTAGCCGCCGGCCGGCACGATGCCCTCGGCGAAGTAGGCAGGCAGCAGCGCCGCCGCCGTCGTGGTCATGTACGCGGAATTCGCCCAGTCGTACATGGCCCAACCGAAGATCACGCGCGGGTTGTTCTTCAACCCTTCGGCCACCGACGCCTCCCGATTAGGTGGGAACGATGGGCTTGATAATCGGACCTGGGCTTAAGCCTGTCCACCCCGACCGGTACGGACCGCTTGTGAAAGCGTCGGCACTCTGGCGCGCTCCTGGTGTAGGGAGTCATCCGGCCCCCCGCCCTCGGGGGAGGGAGGCCTCTGCATGTCGGCGCTTCGACGATTCTTTGCCCTTCTGCTCTTCTCCTCCTTGGCTTCGGCCTGCAGTGAAACGGCCGACCCATCCTCAGAGCCACTACCGGATGAATGCGGCTCGATCGTGACCTTCGAGACGGGACTCGACGCCGGCGACGAGATCCACGTGGCCACGGATGGCGACGACTCGAGCGGCGACGGGTCCGCCTCGAACCCCTACGCAAGCGTGGCGCGCGCTGTCCAGGACGCCGTTCCCGGAAGCGCCGTTCGCATACACGCGGGCAGCTACGGCGGCGGTAACTTCCTGCAAGCGGTCCGCGGCGGCGCCGACGCGCCGATCTGGATCGGCGGTGTCGCAGGTGAGAGCCGTCCGGTCCTCGTAGGGGGCGGCGAGGGGATGCATCTGTCGGAGGTCAGCTATGTGGTGCTGCACGACATCGAGGTCAGCGGCAGCGACTTCAACGGCGTCAACATCGACGACGGCGGCGATTTCGCCAACGCGGAGGCCACGCATCATGTGGTGGTTCGCGACGTGTTCATCCACGACGTCGGTGGGGACGGCAATCAAGACTGCCTAAAGCTCTCCGGCATTAACCACTACTGGGTGCTCGACAGCAGCTTCGAGCGCTGCGGTGGCGGCGGCTCCGGCAGCGGCATCGACCAGGTCGGCACACACGTCGGGGTGCTGGCGGGCAACACGTTTCGCGAGATGTCGGCCAACGCGGTGCAGGCGAAGGGCGGCAGCGAGAACATCGAAATCCACGGCAACCGGTTCGTCGACGCCGGCCTGCGGGCGCTCAACATGGGCGGCTCGACGGGCGACGCTTACTTCCGTCCGCCGCTCTCGACAACCGCGCCCAACTTTGAGGCGCGAGACATCCGGGCCGTCGCCAACATCATCGAGGGTTCGACTGCGCCGATCGCCTTCGTCGGCTGCGTCGACTGCCTCGCCGCCCACAACACCATCGTCGATCCGCAGCGCTGGATCTTCCGTATCCTGCAGGAGACGACCACACACGACGGTTTCGA
>JBDHAI010000080.1:0-9523 GCA_039588155.1 Gemmatimonadota bacterium
ACCCCTCACCGGAGAGCAAGCGCCGGGCAGTTGATTGCCTGTGCCGAGAGGAAAGTGACAGATGTGTGACAGATGAGGGTTTTGTGGCGGAGGCAGCGAACGCGCAAGTTGTTGAAAAATATGGAGCCGATGAGCGGATTCGAACCGCTGACCTACGCATTACGAATGCGTTGCTCTACCAGCTGAGCTACATCGGCTCCCGATAGGCTTGTTGGCGGATGGGTCGCGCCCCGTCGGCGTGGGAGGGGCGCGGGAGTCGAATACTAGGTCCTCTCCCCCTGGAAATCAACCCCATTGTGCGCGCGCGCGCGCGCCGGCCTCCCCCGCGAAGTGCCCTAGTCCCAACCGATTGCTGCCGGGGCGCACCGCGGCTATCCGCCGGGCATGCACCCCGGGGGTTCACCCGCCACCTGCGGCACGCGAGTTACTTGGGGGCAGTCGCGGGCCGTGCAGGTATCGTTCGCGTTCTAGCCGGCGGGAAAGGAGAGCGGGCCGCGCAAAGCGCGCGGCCCGCGTGAATGCTGCACCCGGCCTCGGTCACTCGCTGTAAAGAGCCTTGATGGCTCCCCAGGTGACGCTCTCCACCGGATTTGGATCCGTGGCGTTGAATTTGATCTCGCCGGTCAGCACCGGAGGCAGGCCCGAGCAGTGCTGCTCGAAGGTGGCGTGGAAGGCGACCACATTGCCACCTCCGTCGATGTCGATTTCAATCACCGTAAAGGTACCGGTCAGCGTATTGCATCCCCGGCCGTTGCCGCCGACGGACACGCCCGGCTCGGTCGGGCCGTTGAAGGGCCAGCGGGTAGCGCCGTTGTATACACCAGCAGTCAGCTGTGCGTTGTGAATCGGCCCGAAGTCGAGATACCACCAGAAGGAAAAGGATGGCCCCTCGACGCCGATGGAGACGTGGTCCGCGTTGTTGAAGATCGTGTCGAACGTGGCCGTGAAAGTCCCGTCCTGATCCGTATATGAGTAACTCTGACCCTGGCCGACCCAGTCGCCCACCGAGCTGGTCATCGTCAGGGACGTCTCGCCGGCAACCGCGGGGGTGCTCGTAAGCGAGACCAGAAACACGACCGCGGCAAGCAGGCGAAACACCGAGACACGCCGGCGCTCGATCATGCCCATTCTCATGATAATCCTCCTCAGGCGATGACGGACACGGTCGGTCTTGATGGGGGTCTTATCGTGGGAGTTGCTCGGCCGTCCCGTGACCTGCCGTCGGCGGGAGGAGCAAAGATCATACCGAACCCGAGGAGTGAGGTTCTCGTCCGCTCGCACCCGCGGGGGCTTTGTAACTTGTTATCGTAACAGCAAAACCGGCTACTGAAGTAGTCCCTGGCGCGTTTGGCCGCAATGGGTCACCATGCAGCCATGGCTGGCACGAATCCCGACGAGACCTTCTCAGCTGGCGAGGAGTTGGCCCACAGTCTGACGCATGGTGCCGGACTGCTCCTGGGAATCGCGGCGCTGATTCTCATGGTCGTCTTCGCCGCTCAGAAAGGCTCGGCCATACACGTGGTGTCATGCGCCGTTTTCGGCGTCACGTTGGTCGTGCTGTACGCCTCATCCATGCTGTATCACGCGCTGCCAGCTGGACGTGGCAAGCGGGTCTTCGGCATCCTAGATCATGCCGCCATCTTCCTGCTCATCGCGGGCACCTACACGCCGTTTGCTCTCGTAACGCTGAACGGGCGCTGGGGGTGGAGCCTCTTTGCCGTGATCTGGGGACTAGCGGTCGGAGGTATCGTGCTGGAGGCGGTCTCGCGCGGCCGAGTGCGGCGCTTACAGCTGCTGCTCTACCTCGCGATGGGTTGGGGCATCATTGGCGCGGCCCGGCCTTTGCTGAGAGAGCTCGCCGCCGGGGGGCTCGCACTGCTCTTGGCAGGCGGTCTCGCCTATACGCTGGGTGTTGTCTTTTTCGTCTGGAAACGACCCTTCCACCATGCCGTTTGGCACGTCTTCGTCCTAGGCGGGAGCATTTGCCACTTCTTTGCGGTGCTCCTCTACGTCATCCCCTGACCCTCCTCCTGCGTGCAGATTGTCACCCGTCGCGGGCAGCGGACGAGCGGCCAGCAGCGGATCCTGGGTCCGCGTGAATTCGCGGTACGCGCTCTGGTTCAAGCGACCGTTGATGCGACAGGAGAGGTTGCCAATCAAGATGAGCACGGGATGCTGTCGTTTCCAGAAATTGCGTCCCACGCGTTGCAGGATTCCTCGTAGCGAATAGAACTCGCGGTTACAGGAGTCCATCTCGTTGATGACCTCGTCCCGGTCGAGATGTTGGTAACGCCCCACGGGAAGTGTCAGCGTGTAGTACTTCCAGTCTTCGGGGAATTGGTCTGAGGCAATGCGCCCTTCCTCCTCCATCTTCTTCCACAGGTCGGTCCCGGGCAATGGCGTTAGAAACAACACATTGAGGATATCCACGCCATACTGATTGGCCGCATCTGCAATCTGAAGGCCTATGCCCGGCCGATCGACGTCCAGTCCCATGATGAACGAGCCGGCGACGTTGATATCGTGCCGCTGGATCCGGCGTACCGAGGCCCTGAAATCGCGGCCCTTCTGTATGTTGTACTTCTTGTGCACCTCGACCAGCCCGTCGTCGGCGGTCGATTCGAAGCCGATGAACACGCCCACACACCCCGCCCGTCGCGCCAGTCGGAGCAGTTCCTCGTCATCCGCCATATTGATCGTGGCCTGGCAGATCCACTTCTTGCCGAGATCCGCCTCGATCATCGCCCGGAACAGATCTTTTGCCCGAGCGATATGATCCCGACGAGTGCCTATGAGATTGTCGTCCACGACGAGCACGTATTTTTCGTTGATCAGCCTGAGCTCCGCTACGACATCCTCGATGGAGCGGCGCCGGTAGGTCCTTCCGTTGAACGCGCTGACGCTGCAGAAACTGCAGTTGAGCGGACATCCACGCGTGGTTTGAATGGACCCAAACTGATAGCCGGTTGGCAGGAGATCATGACGGGCCAGCGGGGTTCTTTCCATCTCCTCTTGACCACCCGCATACAATGGCCTCAAGGCGCCGCGCGCCGCGTCTTCCAACACCTGCGCCCAGACGTTCTCGGCCTCACCCGTCACCACGACATCCACCCGTGTCGCGGCTTCCTGCTGGCGCATGGTGGCATGGATCCCGCCCATCACGACGGGCACGTCCCGGCCACGAAACACCTCGGCTACCTCGTACGCACGGGGCGCCTGCGACGTGAACGCGGTCACACCCACCAGGTCGGGGCGAGGCATTTGCGAATAATCGGGGATGGCCACGTTCTCATCGACCACCGTGATGTCCCACTCCGGCGGCGTAAGACCGGCCAGCACCAAGAGGCCAAGTGGCTTCCACACGCGGTACTTTTTCCAGTAGTTCTTCTCGTTGGCTATATTCACTACCGGATTGCGGGGATTGATGAGAAGCAGTCGCATGCACCCTCCTTGTACTGTCATCCTGGGCCCCCAGCGCCCCAACTTCGGTTGCCCATCACCCCGCCGCTCTGCGGCTAACTACTGTTGTGTCGATATGTGGACGGGCGTTGCCTTGCGGCCCGCATAGGCGGACAGGTAACCGAACCCCACCAATCTCTTGCGCTCCTCGTCCCAGAGGCGATAACCGAGAGACTTCAGACTCGCCAACAGCGTGACCGGCTTCACCGCCTGGAACATCGGATGGGATTCGTGGCACTTCTGCAGGTAGTAGTTCGGAATGCGCGGACTCAAATGGTGAACGTGGTGAAAGCCGATGTTCCCACTGAACCATTGGAGGATGCGCGGCAGCTTGTAGAACGAGGAACCCTCGAGTGCGTGTCGAACGTAGTTCCACTCCCCGTGGCGCTCCCAATAGGTGTTCTCGAACTGGTGCTGCACATAGAACAGCCACACGCCGGACGATCCCGCGACCATCATGACGGGGAGCTGAATCATGAGGTATGCCTTGATACCGATGGTCAAGCTCGCCGCGATCACGATGCCCGCCAGCGCCAGATTGGTTCTCATCGCGCTCCAACGTGCGCGCCGGTTGTCGCCCGAGCGCCAGTAGCGGTAGTGGACGAAAAAGAGGTAAAGCGGTGCCACACTGAAGAGGAAGAACGGGTTCCGGTAGATGCGGTACCAGATCCGCTTCCAGCGCGGCAACCCCAGGTACTCCTCCACGGTCAGGGTCCACACGTCGCCGTTACCTCGGTGATCCAGGTCACCGGCCGTCGCGTGGTGCTTTGCGTGCTGATGACTCCAGTAATACGAGGGCAAGAAGGTCAACAACGCGGCGAAGAATCCCAGGATTCGGTTGGCCTTCCTCGATTTGAAGAACGAGCCATGGCCACAATCGTGGACGATAATGAAGCTCCGTATCAGGAATCCCGCCGTGGGGACAGCGAGCCCCAGCGTGATCCAGTAGGACACGTCGAGTGTGAGGTACATCAGGCACAGCAAAGCGAAGTACGGAATGATCGAGTTCGCGATTTGCCCCAGACTACGAGCGGGGCTTGGCGTCTCGTACTTCGCGACTAAGTTGCGCCAGGCGGCAGCACCACCCGCTGGACTTGTGGATTGGGTCACCCTCGGCTACCCCCTTGTTTGAAGTCTACGCGTGAGATCGAATCATCAAGCGCGTTCCGCGCCGCGCAGCAGCAAGACGATTCGATCTCGATCGCTCAATGATCCACTGGGCGTGAACACCACTTTGTCACCCGATTCGAGCACCTTCTCTATGATCGCATCGATGGCATCGTCCATCGAGTCCCTCACATCCACGTCCGAGGATATGAACGGCGATTGATGCGTTCCACCAATACTGCCTCTCATGTGGTAATCATCCTCGACCAGCAGCGTGCCCCGCACTCCCTCGTTCACCAGTCGAACCACCGCTTCCAGGCCAGAGGCTATTTGCCCCCGCTGCGCTGCAGCCTCGAGATTCTGCATCGCTTTGTCGAGCACCCCCGACATTGCCTCCTTGACCACGGGCCAGACGATTTGTCCCAAGTCGCGTGCGGGGGTAGCCGTGTGGTCGCCTTCAATACGCCCGATGACTGCGGTTTCGTGTGTTGTCACGGAACTGAAAGCGGATTGCATTTCCTTTCCGCCAACCACGACCAATCTCAGCGGGTCGAGCGAATAGTAGTTGCCAAAACACCTGTCGACGGTGCGCGCCAGCTCCCGTAGCCGATCATGGTTGCCCGCGTTCGATGTCCCAGCCGGGGTCGCAACGGGAAACCCCTGGTTTACGACGTCGATCAGAGAGTCCCGGAACGCCTCGAAGAGCGTGTTCGTTTTGGCGCCGAGCGAAAGAACATAATAATGCGTGCTGACGGGCATGTTGCACCGCCTCCTGGTTGCTAGCAGCTTAGGGTCTCCCCGGGCTCGCAGCAATGACCCGGAGGAGTGAAAAGGGATGTAGTCCGAAAGGACCAGGATCAGGCGCCAAATCGTCTGCCGCCTGTGGCGTGTGCTCTCAGCCGTCTCTGGTTACGGTAGGGCAGGCCGGAGTCACTCGGGCTCCTTTTGCCGACGGGCAAAGACGGCGATCTGGAGGCGAGAACTCAGTGTGAGCTTCTCCAGGATATTGTGGACGTGGCTCTTTACCGTGTGCGTTGCGATATGGAGACGCATCGCGATTTCCTTGTTGCTCAATCCATCGGCGATCAAACCGACGATCTCCCTCTCACGATTCGTCAGCTGGATTGCGCTGTCCGGTATTCCATCTCCGCTCGTGAGCGCAGATTCGACAATCTGTGTGAACAACGAGGAAGTCAGCACCGCCGGTAGCACTTTCTCGCCTTTGGCGACGGCTTTGATCGTTTCAACGTAGTCTTGCCAAGAGGCGCTCTTGAGGATGAAGCCCGAACCCCCGGCCTCCACGAACTCCACTATATCGACCTTTTCGGGGAGTATGTCCATGGCGATGACTTTGGCCCCGGGCAGCTCCGCACGCAGGGCGGCCATCAGCTGCAGGCTGTTCGTCTTTTCCAGCCCAAGATCCAGGAGCACCACGTCCGGCGAACTGTCCGACTCCTTCAGCCGGCGAATCGCGTCGCCATCCTCCGCTACGGCGACCACCTCGAAATCGCCATGACCATCCAGCATGGCGGCGATACCCTCGCGCAACAGTCGGTTATCCTCGATCAGCAGGACCTTCGTTCTTGCCATGCGTTCCTCCTCTATCACGCCGGCCCCTCTTGCGGCCGCGCCTCCGCCTGCGTGATGGGCCCCAAATACCCGGACATTCTGTCATTGGATAGGGCCCTGGTCAAGCCTCACATTGGGGCGCGCCGGCGCCACCTTCCACCGCTCCCCCGCGCTGCCCCCCAAAAAAATGGGGCCGCCTGTGCGGCCCCATTTCGCAAGCTCGGTGCGTTTCCGAGCGCTACCACTCCCTGCTGTATCGGCTGTTCTTTCCGGCCGAGCTCCGCTCGCGCGCCTCGTTGACGGTGAGGTCCCGGCCGCCGAAGTCCTTGTTGTTCAGGCCTTCGATCGCCGCGGTGGCCGCCGGGGGGTCCATCTCGACGAAGCCGAAGCCTTTCGAACGACCGGTCTCACGGTCGGCAATGAGCGAGACCTCATGAACCGTTCCGAAAGCTTCGAAAGCGGTGCGGACGCCGTCTGTCGTGGCGTCGAACGGAAGATTGCCGACATACAGTCTCTTGTTAGCCATGGAATGACTTCCTTTTTCCACCCTCTACTGTGAAGCGACAGCGCCCCTGAATGCTCAGCAGCGATCGCCTTTGTGTGTCTTGGGAGGCCAAAGCGCTCCCTTTTCGAGCTCGGGGAATACTCTCTGAACGGTCGAAACAGCAGGGGTGAACTTGTGCGGAAACGAACGTGGCAGGGCTATTCTCTGAGTCGCGCTAACCATAGCACCTCGACCCGGGAATTCAAAGCGAAATAAGCACTTTTCTGAGATCGCGACGGGCCGACGCGCCCGAGCCTCCTAGGGCATTGCAATAACGTGTCTTACGCGAGCAATCGTGGCATTGAAACGGGTCGTGACCGGCTTTTCACCAGCTGGCCGCCCTACTCGAGGACATTCGTGAGACAGTGAATCCCCCCCATCATGTAGTGCAGGTACTCGGGCGCCGTCACCACCTCGTAGCCGAGGCTTCGGTAGAGTCCATAGTTCCTCTCATTGAAGCCATTCAGCTCGAATCGCTCCTCCCCGATCGCCGACACGTCCAGGGAGATCTCGAGAAGACCGCCCTCGCTTCGGGTGGATTTCGTGATGCCGTAGAGCGAATCCGGATAGAGCGGCATCACGATCCGGTCGCCTACCTGCAGCACGTTGGTCCAGGACATCGAGGCCAGTACGTGTTGCCAACCAACCGGCGAGCGGTGAACCTGAACGCCAAGACTCTCGAGAACGGCCGCGTACGCCTCGTATTCCAGAACCACGGTATCGAGGCGCTCCGAAAGGACACGCGCCAGGGTCTCGGCGTCCATATCAGCCGTGAGAAAAGGCGTGATGATAGGGTGCCGGCGGTCAACGGCGCCAAAGAGCGCCGCCCGCTCTCGGTCCCCGTATTCGAGACGCGAGACGACCGCCCGGTTGCCCCGGAGAACGACCATCCCCATGTCGATGTGGTATTCGAAGTACATGCGCGTGTCCGGCCTGGTGGGTGCCCGCCCGACGACGATCACCGTATCCACTTCAAAGGTCTCCGCCGCGACTTCCAGCAGCGCGCGCGAATCGTGTCCAGCCGCCCACGCGCGTCGCTGGTACGCTTCATTGTCGAACACGATTTTCCGTCCCGCGATCAGCACTCTTCCGCGCGGTGTTTCTACAAAGGCCAGATTGCCGGTCTCGAATACGAACGGGGCCACCCGTATGTGGCGATCGGGAAGGATCCTCTGGAGTGCATCTGCGGTTGCCTCGGCCGTCTCCTTCGATTGGGCGTGCTTGTCCGGTGAAACGACGATGATCCTCTCGCCGGCGCGCCCGCCCCCGACGGCGATGTCCCGCGCCCACCGCAACAGAATGGGCGAGGAGGGGTCGAAGACCGCATACTCGACGTTCTCGATCCCGTTTGCCTCGAGGAAGGGTGTCAGGGCCTCTCTGTACTCGGCCGTGCAGAGGAAGACCTGCCGTGCGCGAGGCGACAGCGCCTTGGCGGTGTGAGCCAACTCGAGGACAAAGCTGTTGTGGAAGTAGTTGCCGAGGATCGTGACCGACAGTTCCCCGCTCTTCAGGTGCTCGTCAAAGCGGGCAGGCTCCCGCACAGCCTGTCGTTCCGTCGAGCAGCCCAGTTGCCACGCGGAAAGAACCAGGCCCAGGGCAAGTGCGGCGGATCGTGTCGTACGAGTATAGAGTGGTGCGCCCGAGAGGATTCGAACCCCTAGCCTTCTGATCCGTAGTCAGACGCTCTATCCAGTTGAGCTACGGGCGCACCCGATTCTGTCTGTGGACCGCCGCCCGGCGACGACGGCGTGTCGATGTCGAACCTCAGTCCACCGCCGACGCGCACGGCGAGGTTAAAGAGCGCGCCGACGATCACGATCACCACCGAGCCGATGGCGCCGTAGACAAAGCCCAGCACGGGCACCAGCACCACGCCCAGTGCGCCGCCGAAGAAGCCGATCCCGCTCGCCTCCTCCTCGAACAAGAACTCGCCCAGGCCGCCGGCGACGAACAGGATCGCGGCGTAGAACAAACCGCCGATCAGCCCGATGGCGGCGTATACGAGGAAACCGACCTTGAACAAACTCCACAGGTCGATTCGTTTGACCTCGATGACGGCGCGCATCGTCCTCGCGTACGGTGGAGTGGCGGAGAGGGGGGGATTCGAACCCCCGGTACGAGTTTCCCCGTACAACGGTTTAGCAAACCGCCGCCTTCAGCCGACTCGGCCACCTCTCCCGGCAATCTTCATGGCGGAGGGCGAGGGATTCGAACCCCCAAGGGTCGTTAAACCCGGCGGTTTTCAAGACCGCTGCCTTACCAGTTAGGACTAGCCCTCCAGGCCTGCGCAAAATCGAGCCTGCACTATACACCGCACCCTACCCCTCGTCAAGAAAAAGTCCCCCCTCGGACTGCTCCAACTGCTTGAGCCGGTTACGTTTGCGCACCTGGTGGCGCACGATGACGACCACGAACAGCACCGCCGCGATGGAGAAGAGCGGCCCGGTCTGGAACACGAGCCGGCGCGAGTGGTAGCGGCGGCCCAGGCGCTCGTCGAAGTCCGCCATCCACTGCCCGAGGGGAACGCCGGTGAACGCGGCGAAGGCCTCGGTGAACGAGCCGCGCGCGCGCGCGTCGGCGACGAACGCGGGCAGCGTCTCGATGCGGCCCTTGAAGAGGTCGGTGAAGGCCGCGTAGGAGAGGCGGTAGGCGGTGCGCGCGTGCGACTCGGCCTCCGGGTATTGGGCGAGGAGGTGCCGGAGCGGCGGCGTCTCGCCGCTCCACACGCTGTTCATGAGCTGCCAGCTCTCCACCAGGCTCCACTCGCGCGCCTGCCACTGCGCGAGCCCCTCGAGGAACCACACGGGAAAGGCCACCCCACCCGTCTGCTGCGCGAGCAAGAGG
>JBDHAI010000081.1:0-15500 GCA_039588155.1 Gemmatimonadota bacterium
GTGATGTCCACGTTCCTGAGGCGCGCACTATTGCGGACCACGTTGATCGAGCTCATCGCCATGGCCGCCTCGGCGATGGCCGGGTGCAAGAGCCCAAGTATGGCGACCGGGATCGCGATCACGTTGTAGAAGTAGGCCCAGAACAAGTTCTGCCGAATCTTGCGGAAGGTCGCACGGGAAAGACGAATCGCCCGGACGACGGCGCTGAGATCGCCGCGCACCAGCGTAACGTCTGCTGCCTCGATGGCGATGTCGGTGCCGGTACCGATGGCGATCCCTACGTTGGCCTGCTTGAGCGCCGGCGCGTCGTTGATGCCGTCGCCCACCATGGCGACCTCGCGTCCCTCCGACTGCAGGCGCCTGATCTCGTCCACCTTTTGATCGGGTAGCACCTCCGCCAGCACGCGGTCGATCCCCACCTGGTGGGCGATGGCCTCTGCCGTGCGTGGGTTGTCGCCGGTCAGCATCACGGTCTCCAACCCGAAGCCTTTCAGCTCCGCGATCGCTCGCTTCGAGTCCTCCTTGAGTTGGTCCGCCACGCCGATCACGCCGGCGAGCTGGCCATCGACAGCAACGCACATCGCCGTCTTCGCCTCGTCCTCTAACCGGCTCAGCTCCGCGCTCAGCTCGTTCAGCGACACATTCTCTTCCGCCATGAACCGACCGCTGCCGACCAGGATGGCCATTCCGTCGACCCCGGCCCGAACACCACGGCCAGTCAGCGCCTCAAAGCCCTGCGGCTCCACGATCGCGACGCCGCTGGCTCTGGCGTAGGTCACGATCGCCTGACCCAACGGATGCTCGGACCCGGACTCGGCGCCCGCGGCGAAATACAGCATTTCATTCTCGCGCCAGCTTGCTGCGGTCGTCACGTCGGTTACCCCGGGCTCGCCCTTCGTGATCGTGCCTGTCTTATCGAAAACGATGGTGTCTATCTCCTTGAGCGTCTGAATGGCTTCGCCGCTCCGAATCAGAACGCCGTTCTCGGCACCCAGACCGGTTCCGACCATGAGCGCCGTGGGCGTCGCCAGTCCCAGCGCACAGGGGCAGGCGATCACCAGCACGGCGACCGCGGCAAAGATGGCTAGCGAAACGCGACCCAAGCTCGGATCGACCCACGGCAAGAACCCGGCAGCCCACCGGGCCACGCCCTGAAAGACATCCGGGAAGACCAACCAGGCCAGAAACGTGGCCGCCGCAAGAGCCAACACGGTGGGCACGAACACGGCCGTGACTCGATCGGCGAACTGCTGGATGGGCACCTTGGTCCCCTGCGCCTCTTCCACCATGCGGATGACCTGGGCGAGGAAGGTGTTTTCACCGATCCCGGTGGCCCGGACCTTGAGCAACCCTTCCTTGTTGACCGTTGCACCGATCACCGGGTCCCCCTCCGACTTGATGACCGGCATCGATTCACCGGTGGCGAGCGATTCGTCCACCGAGCTCTGACCACCCACAACAATGCCGTCGGTCGGGATCTTCTCGCCGGGCCGCACGACCATAATGTCGCCGACGTCGAGCTGCTCGATCGCAACCTCGATCTCCTCGCCGTTACGTTGGACACGAGCCGTCTTCGCCTCCAGCGACAACAGCTTCTGAATCGCGGCAGAGGTGCGGCCCCGCGCCTTCGTCTCTACGTACCGGCCAGTGAGATGGATCGCCATGATCATCGCGCCGATACCTGCGTAGTTGAGGAGCTTGGGGGCGAGACCGAGATCGTAGGCGACGGTCACGAAGCCGGTGGCAAATGCGACGGTGGAACCGATGGCGATGAGGGTATCCATCGTTGGTGTGCGGTTGAGAAGGCTCTTGAAGCCCGCAACGAGTGTGGGGCGGCCCCAGATGAAAAGGACCGGCGCCGCCAGAACGATCATGCCTATGTTGAAGACGAGCGCCGACGGCCACATCACGCCGAAGACCATCTCCGGGATCATCCAGGCCATGATCGGGGCCGTGAGCGCCCAGGCCCACGCCATCCTCTTCCTGGCCGCCGCGATTTTGCGCTGGTCCTCCTCGAGCCGCTCTCGCTCGCGAGCCAGCCGTCGCTCAGCGCCTGGCCGCTCCACCTCCCCCACGCCGTAACCGGCCTCTTCCACAACCCGGCGGAGATCCCCCTCACCGACCCGGCTGGAGAGGAACTCGACGGTCGCCTTTTCAGTCGCCGGGTTCACATGGGCAGAGCTCACGCCATCGAGTCGAGTCAGCGCCTTTTCCACGTTGGCCGAGCAGGACGCGCAGTGCATGCCGGTCACCTTCAGCACCAGCGTCTGCGGCCGCGCTTTCACCTCGAACCCTGCATTCTCCACAGCACGCCGCAACTCCGCATCGAGGTCGCGGCTACCGTCGTGCCGAACCGTGGCTCGCTCGGTGGCCAGGTTGACGTTTGCACTCTCGACACCCGCGACGTTGCTGAGTGCCTTCTCCACGGCCGCCACACACGAGGCGCAGTGCATGCCGCCGATATCGAGCGTATCTGTCTTCGCGTCTGGCTGCGACATGTTCTTCACGCTCATCGAACGTAGCGGTGCAGCAGATCAACGATCTCACGCCGCACCTCCGCGGCCGCCTCGCCGCCTTCCAGAATGGCGTGGGTGGCGCAGCGCTGGAGATGGTTGGCCAGGAGCTCCCGCTCCGAAGCCCGCAGTGCCGAATGCACCGCGGCGAATTGCTGCAAGATATCGGGGCAGTAGCGCTCGTCCTCTACCATGCGCTGGATGCCCTCGAGCTGTCCGCGTGCTCGGGCGAGCCGCCGCAGAAGGTCTTTCTTGGTGGGCTCGGCGATGCCCATGGCATGTGCCGGGTTTCCGGCCATTTGGGGCCTCCTTTATGCTATACTGGGGTATAGTATATCGAGGCCGCCGACTGCGCAACCCGGCGACCGGGCACGGCGACGGCCGGATACCCGCTGAGCCCGTGGACGTGTGAACGAAAACGGGCGCCCGGCCCCACAGCTGGAGCTAAGGCGCCCGCGCCAAACGGGGGCTCTCGGTTTTGTCTTACCGGGACTGTGCGCTGTCGGCGTGCATGCGAAGTCGGTGCTGCATCCCCATTCCCTGCTGGCCCATCTCGTCGCGGCCGCGCATCCGCTGGCGCTGGAACAGCCGAGCGCCTTCCAGCCAGGTGGCGGTTTTCTCTCGCTGCTCGTTACTGAGGACCTCCCACGCCTGCTTCTCGACGTTGACCAGGCCCTTGGCCATTCCGGTTCGCAAGTTGGACGTCTCGTCGATTTTCTGATTCAGCGTGTCCCAATCGCGCTGCGAGCGGGCTTCGCGAAGCGACTCCTGCAGGCCACGCAGGTTCTGCATCTGCGCTTGCATCAGAGGGTGGTGGTCTTCGTGGATCTTCTCGAGCTGGCCCACCTGTTCCTCCGACAGCGCGAGCTCGTCTTTGAGTCCGAGTAGCATGCGGGGGCCGAGATGGCCGGCACCCATTCCGACATGCAGGCCGGCGCCTTGGCGACGGGCCGCTTGAGCGCGGCCGCGTCGTCCCGCAGCTCGCATTCGGCCTCGCTGTCCAACCTGGGCCGTATCCTGTTGGCCCACCTGGGCGGGCTGTTGTGCCGCCAGCGAACCCGGGCCTTCCCAAGCCAATGCGAGAGGCAAGGCGATGGCGAGTGCGAATATCTTGGTCTTCATGGTCTGTGCTCCATCAAGTGTCAGCGGCGTTTGATCGCCAACCGTTACCGTCCACGCTAATAATGACAACTACCCCGCTCAGAACGTTAGCTCTGCCCTTCGGGACTCCAAACGCCAAGCGCTCGCGACCGGTGGGAACCGCGAGCGCTCGAACGCAAATGCCGTCACCGAGCTTTAGCGCAGGGCCCGCTCCCGCAGATAGCCCGTGATCGCGTCCAGCTCGCTGTTACTCAACGGTTCGATGCCGCTGATCGCCATGATGGCCTGCATCTCGCCGACGAGGCGGTCCCAGCCAGTCGCGGTGTGCGACTCGGGTGACGGCGTCTCGTGGCAGACCGAGCACTTGCGGATGAACAACTCCCGCCCCGGGCCGGACGTGAGGTCACTGGCCTGTGCCACCGGCAGCGCGTACTTCTGGAGGTAGGCCAGCAGCGTATCCACGTCGGCTTGCGCGGGGATCTCCGCGTTCTCGTACCCGGCCATCACCGTCTCGCCGACCATTCCGGACGTCAGCGGTCCACCCAACCGGCTGTTCAGCTGTTCCATGCGCAGCAGGTTACGACGGACCAGAATCGGCCATTCGGCCGCGCTGTGCATCTGGGGTGACGGCAACCAGTGGCACTGAATGCAGTAGACCTGCAAGAGGCCGGCACCGCGGGACCCCGCCTCGGGCAACTCGTCGGGTTGGTAGTCTCTGGGCGGCAGGCCAACCCCGATGGAGCTGATCATGCGCCAGCGCTGGCCCCGCTCGAGGCCTGCCGTCAGCGGTCCACCCAGTTCTGAAAGCACGCTATCCACCACTGCCACATCGACTTCCTGGGTCGGAGTCTGCTGCTGGCAACCCGCCGCAGCCGCGCCCACAAAGATGAGAGTGAACACGTTGGCCAGATTAGCCCGAACTCTCCTGTACATTCTTTCTCCCCTTCGGTGCACGTGGGACGCTACGCAGTTCCTTCGCGCCCTCGGATTGCGGCCGCTCCCGCGACCGTGTAGTCCACGACGGCTATGGCCGAGGCCACGCCGGTAGCGACGACGAAAAGGCCGACCCGTTCTGGCGCCAGAAGCAACACGAAGAGCGTCACCATCTGCAACACAGTGACCAGCTTTCCGCTCGGCCGGGCCCGGACTTCAACGTCGACCTTGAGAAGCCTGGCGACAAGATACCCCGATCCGACATAGAGGTCGCGGGATATCAAGATCAAGAACTCCTGCCACCCTAGATACGGCCCCGGAAGGAATGCCGCCAGAGCGACGGTCACGAACAGCTTATCGAACAGCGGATCGAGCAAAGCACCGGTTCTCGACTCCAGGCGGAAGCGCCGGGCGACCCAACCGTCGAGAAGATCGCTCAGCGCGCCGAGAAACAGCAGAACTCCGCGCCAGAGCAAGCTATCGACTGCGAAGAACGCGGCAGCGATAGGAAGCCGCAGAGCCGAAATCAGGCTGGGAATCGAGGTAGACACCCGCTAAGCGCCCCCGCGGCGCCGAGACCTTGGATAAGTCTGAAGTACGGAGCGAAAGGATCTGGGCTCGAGGCCGAATACTTCGCGCAACACGTTCTTTTCACCTGGGATAATGCTTTCTTCGAACAACATGCTCACTTCGTCCGAGCTCACGGGTGTCGGCAAGCGCCAGTTCGATGCCAAGTCGACCAACGGCCGGACGAGGCCGGCCGGGACATGCCACTTCAGGCGCCGCAGCCGAAACTCCTCACAGAGGATCTCGAGGACACGATTGTACGTGAGCTTATGGGGTCCGCCGAGCTCGAAGCAGAGATCCTGCAGATCGTCGCGCTCGGCACCCTGAACGAATGCTTCCGCCACGTCCTCCACAGCCACGGGCTGCAGGCGATAACGACCATCACCGACGATCGGCGCCACGGGCGACAGCCGCAGCATCCGCAGAAGCAGGCGAACGAATTCCCCACCCACCCCCACTATTATGGAGGGGCGGAAGATAACATGGGGGATACGCGATCTCCGCACGATCTCCTCCGCCTCGAACTTCGTCCTCTGGTAGGGTGTGCCGCCTGGGTGCGCGCCGAGCGCACTCATGTGCACGAACTTCTTCACCCCGGCACTCTTGGCCGCATCCGCTATCGCCAGTGTCCCACGGGTGTGTACGCTCTCGAACGTGGCCGTGGGCGGCTTTTCGCGGATTATTCCCACGAGGTGAACGACGACATCGCAGCCCTCGGCGACTCTCTCCAAACCCGAGGGATCGGTGATGTCGCCTCTTACCAGCTCCGCGCCGGATAGTCTCAGGTCAGCCGAGCCGTCCGGATCCCGCACCAAGGCCTGGACCCTGTGCCCCCGCTCGAGGAGCCGGCGGGACACGTAGCCGCCGACGAAGCCGCTACCTCCAGTGAGGAAAACGGAAAGCTGCTGCGGTGACGACTCGCTCATCGCTCGATCACTTACGCCGGACTCTTGACCTCGACGCTTCCGCAGAGTGGTCTCGCGCTTCGCTGAGCTCCGCGAGAGCATGCCGCGCTTTGGCTCGCCTCAGGATCTGACCGGCGTTGACGTAGGTGACCTGGCTCTCCGCCTTATCCAAGCTCAGCCAGACACACGCCTGTATGCCTTCTCGCGTCTGCGGGCTCGCCTGTTCCCTAGGGTCCGCCGTTATAAGGAAGTAGTCGCAGAACTTGTGTACCAGCGCGCCGCCGGCCCGGAAGTACCAGTCGCTCGTCCCGATCGGACCGATGAGCTCGAGGCGGTCTAGTCCGGTCTCCTCGCGACACTCTCGCACCGCGGCCTCTTCTAAGCTCTCTCCCGCTTCGACGTGGCCCTTGGGGAAACCCCAGTTCCCGTAGCTGTCCTTGATCAGGAGAACCTCCGTCACACCCTCCGAAGTTCGCCGGTGGATGACCCCCCCCGCGCTC
Organism: Gemmatimonadota bacterium; assembly: GCA_039588155.1. Classification (GTDB taxonomy): domain Bacteria; phylum Gemmatimonadota; class Gemmatimonadetes; order Palauibacterales; family KS3-K002; genus JBDHGH01. The sequence goes on from JBDHAI010000081.1 coordinate 6,520, forward strand.
AACTCGATCTTCGCCGATCTGATCTCAGCCATTTAGGGCTCCAAGACGTCGGTTGGGGACCGCCGCGCGCCCCCGCTTCGCGGGCGGCGGCGCTGGCGACCGGATGCCGAACTTCTGGTGCATGATTATCTTGAGCAGGGCCACGGAAGTGGCCGAGCACGTCGGCAAGGCCGCAGGCACACGGGTGGCCAGCTCGTCCGGCGGACGCGAGGCCGTGGCCAGACCACTGCGATGGGAGAGTTGTCCGAGCTTGAGCATGGCGCGGCAAGCTAAGTTGAGGCGGGCACCACCGGCAACGGCGCGGCGGGCTTCCCAGGTCGATCGTTGATGAGCGGCCTGTACCAGGTCCACTGGTCGCAGCTGCGCATCGGGGTGATCGTCAGCCTCATAACCGTGGCCAGCTCGATACTGATCTTCTTCATCGACGACGTCCGCGACGCCGTCGATGATCGCTACTCGCTGTACTTTCGCACCTTCACGACGCAAACGCTTCGGCCGCGCGCACCGGTTTGGCTTGCGGGCCAGCCGGTGGGTCACGTTCGGGACCTGGCGCTCGAGCCCCCTTCTGGTGAGCGAGGCGGCGCACTGATCATCGAGCTTAGCATTGGCGCCGACGCCCAACCGTTCATAACCGAAGGGGCGGCAGCGCAGATCACCAGCTCCAGCCTGCTCGGCGAGGCGGTGGTCAATATCATCCCGGCTACGGAACCGGCCCGGCCCCTCTTCCCCGGCGAGGAACTGACAACGGCGGCAGAGCTGGATCCTTTCCAGGTCTCGAGCACCCTGGAGGTCATCTACGATTCCGTTCGACCCATCGCTGATCGCTGGCGCGAGGTCGCCGCTCAGATTCAGGAAGGCAGGGGTACCCTGCCGCAGCTCGTACGGCACCCGGAGCAGGTGTACGAGCTGCGCGCCAACCTGAGCGCTCTCTCCGCCACGCTGGACACCCTTCGCATCGCTGCCACCGGCCTGGCGGATCTGTTGACCGACCCGGCCGTCCGAACCGCGCTCGACAGCCTGGGCCCCCGCTTCCAGCTCTTGGCTCAGCGCTGGGGTAAGGACACGGGCAATTTCACAAGGCTCGCAGGGGACACCGTGCTCGCGGGCCGCTTCGACGCCATGTCTACAAGTGTCGAGCGGATTGTCGCGCGCCTCGAAGCCGGCCAGGGCACCCTTGGGCGATTGCTCCATGACCCGGCGCTGGCCCAAGCACTGGCCGGCACGCGCGAATCTCTGAGACGGCTGAGGGCCGACCTGGAATCGACCGGCCTGAAGAGATAGACTCGCGGTTAGCGGCCGCGCCTGCGCCGCCGACGCGCCTTTCCGAGATCGCCCGGCATGGGCAAGGAACCATCGATGATGAAGGTGATGTCGCCCTTCCCGTCAGCGGCCCGTGACGTCACCAGCACCTGATCGACCTGACCCGCCTTGTCTGACACGGTAACCTCAAAATCGACCTTGCCATCCTTCGAGGTGACGCGCGTCCGCACCTTCTCGCCTGGCGCTCGCTCCGCACAGACCGCCGGGTTTCGGAATAACGTCTTTGTCGACTGGCGATTACTCTTGGAGAGCGTTCGGGAGATTTTAATCTGCCGGAGCCAGTCCGGCTGGTAACTGATCACATAGCGTGCACCGTGCTGATCGACGCCTTCTCCCTCACGGTTATGCCGGGCCATGCGGGCTTACTTTCCTCCCATGCGAGCGTAACACCTCGCGCAGCTGCTATTTTCGAAAAAGGGGGACCGCAATCTCTCGCAAGAGCGTCTGCGCGTCAAGGACCCGAAAACACTCGACCCACCTGCGATTAGAGCCTGAATGGCACTGGCACGAAACAAAGGACGAACACGATCGCCGCGACGATACCCACGGCCAGCCGGCCTGCAGTCAAACCCCGTTCAGCGTTGAACACCGGTGGGTGCCACATACGGCCACGCCCAATCACGAAAATCAGCACCGCCCATATCCACCAGCCGGCCCAGAGAAACCCGAGTGGGATGAGCGCCGAGAAGAACAGCCAGGCCACCGGTCTCTGGCGTCCACCCAGCATCGCATAGAGGATGTGACCGCCGTCCAGTTGCGAGATCGGTAACAGGTTTAGCGCGGTAACGAACAGCCCCAGCCAGCCAGCAAACGCCACCGGGTGCAGATCGAGGTACTGGCCCGGCCCCGACACATCGAGCACAAGCCGTACGAGGCCGGACATGGCTACCGACCCACCCAGCCAGAACTGCTCGACGCCGGCAAACTGCACCAGGTACGGGCTGGGATGCGCGACCTCGACCGATACCACGCGACTGTTGAGCAAACCCCACCAGAGGAGCGGTAGCGAGGCGACGAAACTGAGCACCGGACCCGCCACGCCGACATCGAGGAGCGCGTTGCGGCTCGTGACGGGCGATCGCAATCTGATGAAGGCACCGAGCGTGCCAATGATCGATATGTAGGGCGGGAAAGGGATAAAGAACGGGGGAGTCACGCTGAGCGAGTGCAGCCTGGCCGCGTAGTAGTGACCAGCCTCGTGCAGCGCCAGCACCAGCACCAGAGCGAGACCAAAAGGCGCACCGACCGCCAGGGCCGGAAGATCGATCGCGATTGGGACAGGCAGCCACCAACCGCCGGCGCCCGGAAAAAAGGCGGGCAGAGCGAAAAACTCGATCGGCCACAACCCGGAGAGCAGACTGCCAGCCACTGTCGTGCTGAAGAGCGTCAACAGGAACAGCGCGGCGTGAAGCCACCAACGCTCACGCTGTTCCGAAGGCTCGAAGAGCAGAAGATCCCAACCATGAGTCGATGACCGCATGCTGTGAGATCCCGGCCAGCGATCCAAGAAGTCGCGCACCTGTAGCGAATCGGGGCGAAGGCTGGGCAACAAGCGGCCGGCAATCACTCGACCCCCCATCACTTGGTCAACGCGATAGATCGCGAAGACCTCGATGAACTCTGAGCGCCCTTGACCCGGCTCCAGCACGTTATTAGACTTTTGTGTCACCATCCTGACGTCCGCATATCGTCTAGATACGTAACTTCAAGGAATTTAACAACATAGAGCCGCTGAGCCGTGCGCCCATGGGTCAGTGAGATGGCTCGAGGCCCCTGACTCCGCAATCCCCCTGACCAACAGCAGAACCTACTTGGTACAAACAAATGAGTACGACATCCCTTGACATCGCCGAATTGAAAGCCAAATCGGTTCAGGACCTCCACGAGATGGCGGAGGAGTTGAACATCCAAAACTACTCCTCCCTCCGCAAGCAGGACCTGATCTTCCGAATCGAACAGAACCTCCTCGATTCGGACGTAATCCTCCGAGCCGAAGGCGTGCTGGAGATACTCCCGGAAGGCTACGGGTTTTTAAGGAGCCAGGACTGGAACTATCTCTACGGGCCGGACGACATATACGTATCGCCGTCACAAATCAAAAGGTTTGACTTGCGCACGGGCGACACCGTTCTCGGTCAGGTTCGCCCCCCGAAGGAAGGCGAGCGGTATCTGGCACTGCTCAAGGTCGAGGAGGTCAATGGCGAGGATCCAGAGAACTCGAAGCACCGCATCAGCTTCGACAACCTGCGGCCGCGATACCCGGAAGAGCGGGTCAATCTTGAGCGCAAGAACGGCGACATCTCCAATCGCGTCATCGATCTCATCGCTCCCATCGGAAAGGGCCAGCGCGGTTTGATCACTTCGCCGCCCAAGGCCGGTAAGACCATCTTACTCCAGAAGATGGCCAACGCCGTCACGGAGAATCACCCGGAGGTTCACCTCATCGTGCTGCTCATCGACGAGCGCCCCGAGGAGGTCACCGACATGGAGGAACACGTCGACGCCGAAGTGATCTCGTCGACCTTCGACGAGCCCGCCGACCGTCACACTCAGGTCGCCGAGATGGTGATCGAGAAGGCGAAGCGTCTGGTCGAGCACAAGAAGGACGTTGTGATCTTGCTCGACTCCATCACCCGGCTAGCACGCGCCTATAACGTCGTTGTCCCGCACTCCGGCAAGATCCTCTCGGGTGGTGTCGACGCGAACGCGCTGCACAAACCGAAACGGTTCTTCGGGTCAGCGCGTAACCTCGAGGAAGGCGGAAGCCTCACGATTATCGCTACGGCGTTGATCGAAACCGGCTCGCGGATGGACGAGGTCATCTTCGAAGAGTTCAAAGGGACCGGCAACATGGAGCTGGTTCTCGACCGCCACATCGCCGACAAGCGAATCTTCCCGGCTATCGACATCAACCGGTCTGGAACACGGCGCGAAGAACTGTTGCTGCCCGAGAAAGAGCTCAACCGGATGTACCTGATCCGGAACTTCCTGGCCGACATGCCCCCAGCAGAGTCTATCGAGTTCCTGATTCAGCGCATGAAGCGCACCGAGGACAACGAGGAGTTCCTGAATAGCATGCAGGAAGGGTAAGACCCAGCGATTCGCTGTGAGTGCCTAGCCGCCCAGACCTACTCGCCCTCGAGCAGCCCCTTGTACTCCGGATTCACCACTAGCCGGTCATCCTCCCACACCTCCCGATCCCAAGGAAAGATCACCGTAGCATCGGTGCTCAAGGCATAGTAGTCCGGCTCATAGCCGCCTTCACGAACCAGCGACGTCGCCGTGCGTACCTCTGACGGTTGCACGTCACGCACGGCGGCCAGTGCCAGGCGGATCGTGTCCCCGCTATCACATATCTCATCCACGAGCAGAACCCGTCGCTCGGCGACCTGGGGCGGCGCAGCCGAGAGAATCTCCGGACGCTCCCGCACACCGTCGTCGTCCTCGCGCCGCGTGATCTTGATCGCGTGGAACTCCCTCTGCAGCATCGCCGCGATGACGGCGCCCGGAATTACTCCGGCGGCGGCGATGCCGACGACCACGTCGGGGTCATAGTCGCGGGCCACCCGGACGGCGAGGGCCCGGCAGAGCTCGCCAAAGAGCTCCCAACTCAACTCGAGTACCCCCTCTTCCTGCGACTCGCGGAATTCTGTCCTGGTCATCGATCACCACCTCAACGAACTCGATAACGAAGCCCTGCCGTGCGGCGCCTAGATTCTGAGCACGCAAAGTACGAGTCTCGGCACGGCGTCAGCAAGCGTCGACATTCGGAGACAGCTTGAGTTACGCCGAACCACGCCTTAAGTTGACTTTGTCTTCGGTGTATCTTCGTGCCTACCTGCTGGGTGGAGGAGGAGGGGTTGTGGTAAGGGTCGAGAATCCACGCCGTGAGCGAATCGTCCAACGCTTCTTGGAAGAAGAGCTACGTGAGTCGTTCATCAATTACTCGATGAGCGTCATCGTGCAGCGCGCGCTGCCCGACGCCCGCGACGGTCTCAAGCCGGTGCAGCGTCGGATACTCTACGCGATGCATGAGCTCGGGCTCACGCCGCAACGTCCGCACAAGAAGTGCGCAACAGTAGTCGGTGACGTGCTCGGGAAATACCACCCTCACGGTGACGTCGCCGTGTACGACTCGCTCGTGCGCATGGCTCAACCGTTCGCGATGCGCTATCCACTCGTGGATGGGCAAGGAAACTTCGGCTCCATCGACGGTGACAGCGCGGCGGCCTATCGCTACACAGAAGCGCGCCTTTCGCCAATCGCCACCGACTTGCTCCGCGATATCGAGAAGGAAACCGTGGACTTTCGCCCGAACTTCGACGGGCGTTTGAACGAACCGCTGGTGCTGCCGGCCGCGCTTCCTCAGTTGCTGGTGAGCGGCTCAGACGGAATAGCCGTGGGAATGGCGACGAAAATCCCGCCCCACAACTTGAGGGAGATCGTCGCGGCCACCGCGCAGCTGTTATCGAGACCCAATACATCGCTAAAGAAGCTACTCGAGCTCGTCGAGGGTCCCGACTTCCCCACCGGCGCGATCATCTGGGGGCAGCAAGGCATCGAGGAAGCTTATCGGACGGGCCGCGGCCGCATCGTCATGCGTGCCCGCGCCCACGTCGAGCAAGGGGCCTACGGAAAGCCGTCGCTCATCGTCACCGAATTGCCCTATCAGGTTAGCAAGCAGCGGGTCATAGAAAACATCGCCGACCTCGTCCGCAAGGGTAAGCTCGATGGCATCACCGATCTGCGGGACGAGAGCGACCGCGACGGCGTGCGCGTCGTGCTCGAGCTCAAGCGCGATGTCAATCCGCGCAAGCTGCTCGAAAAACTGTTCCTCAAGACCCAACTCCAGTACACATTCGGCGTCATTATTTTGGCACTCGTCGATGGCGTTCCGCGCCAGCTCAACCTCAAGCAGGCGCTCGAGGTTTGGATCGCGCACCGCCTGGGCGTCATCGTTCGCCGCGCCCGCCATAGCCTCGCCCATGCGGAAGATCGTGCCCACATCCTCGAGGGCCTGATCGTGGCGCTCGACCGGATCGACGAAGTCGTAGAGATCATCAAGTCGAGCCGCACTCCAGAGACAGCGTCCAAGAAGCTGCGCTCCGCCCTTAAGATCACGTCCCGGCAGGCCGACGCCATACTGGCCATGCGCTTGAGCCGGCTCACCAATCTCGAGAGCAGAAAGCTGCGCGACGAGCTCGCAGCGGTACACAAGCGAATCAAGACGCTGCAGGCCATACTGTCCGACGAGAAGCGGCGCCGCGACCTGGTGAAGCGCGAGCTACAGATGATCGAGGAGCGCTACGGCGATGCCCGGCGCACGGAGATCATGTGCGATGAGGGTCGCTTTCCATTACCCAGCGGCGATGCCGAACAGGAAATGCACGTCTTCCTCACTCACCACGGATACCTCAAGACTTTGCCGGCACGCAGTGCCAACAATGACGGTGGCCGCGCAGCCGCCGAGACCTTGGAGGGGAAAGGTGGTGACTTCGTAACGCGACTCTGGCTGTGCAAATCGGATGAACACGTTGTGGCGTTCACGCGTGACGGCTACGCCTACGGTGTGCGCATCGCTGACCTGCCGCAAGGCACGCGATCCTCGCGCGGAAATCGTATTGCCGAGCTCCTGAGTCTCGACGAGGATTTCGCGGCCGTGCACACCGTCCGAGACTTCTCCGAGGGTCGCTACGTCGTTACAGCCACGCGGAACGGACGAGTGAAGCGAACCGCACTCACAGAGTACCGCAACGTCCGTAGCGACGGCCTCATCGCCGCCGGCGTAGAGGATGACGACGCCATCGTCGACGTACACATCACCACCGGCCACGACCAACTCGTTCTCGCCACACAGAAAGGTCAGGTCATTCGCTTCGAGGAATCGGCGATCCGCCCGATGGGCCGGGCCGCGACAGGCGTGAAGGGAATCGATCTGCTGGCAGGCGATCGGGTCGCCGCTTTCGCTATGCCGCGCCGAAACGCTCGGCTGCTGGGTGTCACCACCGACGGTTACGCGAGGGCACTCAACGTCGATGAACTGCGCGTGCAATCCCGCGGTGGCAAAGGCGTACGCCTGCTGCCTTCGCGGCTCCAGGCGGGTGATGTCGTCGGTTTCCTCGACCTGCTACCCGGCGATACGGTGGCGGCGGTCACACAATCGGGGGAAGTCGTGACCATCGATCACAGCGAAGGTGGAAACGGAATCCAAACTCGGCGACCCGTGATGTTGCCGCTCGGTGGGCGAACGCTTTCGACTATCGCCCGAGCCGCCATCCGACGATCGGGCGCGCAGGCAACTGAAGCACAGATGAGCCTGCACCTATAACCGGCCAAGTACTCTGCACCAAGAGAGAAACGGGAGACGGTGAAGTACAGATACCTGGGACACTCCGGCATTCAGGTGAGCACGATCTCCCTCGGCAGTTGGCTCACCTTCGGGGGCACGACGGCTGAGGATCTCTCTGCGACGTGCGTGCACCGTGCTTTCGATCTAGGCATCAACCTATTCGATACCGCCAACATCTACTCCGAGGGTCGTGCTGAAGAGGTTCTGGGGAGAGCGCTGGCCTCGATATCGCGCCACGAGTACGTACTCGCTACGAAGGCCTACTTCCCCGTTGGACCCGGGGTCAACCAACAGGGGCTCTCCCGTAAACATATCTTCGAGCAAGTGCACGCGAGCCTGAGGCGCTTGCAGACCGACTACATCGATCTCTTTCAATGTCACCGGTACGATGAGAACACGCCTCTGGACGAGACACTGCGAGCTATCGATGACCTCGTCTCCCAGGGAAAGGTTCTCTACGGTGGCGTGAGCATGTGGTCGGCCAAGAATATCTACGACGCGGCGAACCTCGCTCGCGATCTCCGCCTGCGCCGATTGATCTCCAACCAACCTCAGTACCACATCCTGCGGCGTGAGATAGAAACCAATGGCGTGCTCGAGGCTTGCGCACGAGAAGGGTTGGGCCTCCTCGTCTACTCACCTCTCGCCCGCGGAGTTCTAAGCGGCAAGTATAGCTCTGTCGAGCAGGTGCCGTCCGCCTCCAGGGCAGCGGATGAGCAAGGCCGGAAGTTCATGGGTCCCTGGTTCACAAACGAGATGCTAAGGAAAGTCGGCGAACTGAAGGACGTTGCGCGGCAAGCCGGCATCACCCTGGCGCAGTTGGCTATTGCCTGGTGTTTGCGCTTGCCCGAGGTGTCGTCTGCAGTCACCGGAGCCACGCGGCTCGAGCAGTTGGAAGAGAATGCCGTCGCCGGCGACGTCGAGCTCTCGGCGGAATCGGTGGCGGCCGTCGACCGGATCTTCGGCTAGTCCTTGACCGCAGGCTCCACGAATACGTCCATAACACCTCCGCAGACCGCCGGGCTCCAGGAGAGGTAGTCGTCGGTGAGGTCGACTCGTACGAGCCTGGGGATCCCCGTTTCCATCACTTCCTGTGCGGCCAGCAGCACTTCGGCTTCACCGCAGCCGCCCCCGATCGTGCCGACCTGCTTGCCGTCTGCACCGATGAGCATCTTGCTGCCCGTCTCCCGCGGCGTCGAGCCCTTTATCCTCACTACCGTGGCCAGCGCCGCTCGCTGGCCTGCCTCGCTGGCCGCCAGAACGGCGGCGAATATCTTGGTCTCCTCCGACAAATCAGCGCTCCTCCGAATCT
>JBDHAI010000082.1:0-17641 GCA_039588155.1 Gemmatimonadota bacterium
CACCTCCGCGATCAACGAGCCATCGTTCCACCAGAGGCTGGGGCTGATGGAGACGTAGGCGTTGAAGGTCTCGGGCCGAGCCAGCAGCGCGTAGACGGCGAACAACCCACCGAAAGAGTGGCCGACCAGCACGCTGTACGGTGCGGCGCGATAGCTCTCCTCGATGAAAGGCTTGAGCTCGTCCGCGATGAACGCCAGAAAATCGTCGGCTCCACCCGCCGCCGGAAAGTTGTTTGCCGTATCGGTCGTCGTAACCGGAGTCAGGTCGCGCGTCCGATCGGTGTTGGGCAACGCGACCACGATCATCTGAGACATGTTCCCGGTTTGAGAGAGGAAATCGATGATGCCTGTGGTATGGTGAAAGTGGGCGTACCCATCTAACAGGTAGAGCACGGGGTAGATGGTCGTTGATCCGTCGTACCCGGTTGGAGTGTACACCAGGACGGGCCGATCCTCGTCCAGAATGTCGGAATGAAGCGTCAGCGTCTCGCCGACGACTATGGGCTCACCTTCGTACTGCGCGCGCGTGACCTTGGGCGCTGCCGAGCTTCCTATCGCCAGCAGGGCCAGGACGAACAGAGCCGAGCGCGAACTTGTCATACCGCCTCCTGGTTTTGTGGGACCTGCCGACTTTGACACAACCCGGCGTATCAGTGTTCCCCTTTTCGCAGGGTTCTCGCATGGCGGGCAGCCATGCCGACAGTCCCGTAGTGGATGTTGACGATCTCTTCGATGTCTTCGGCGTAGCCCCCTGACATCACCGTGGCGATCGGCAGACCTCGGTCTCGACAGTAATCGAACACCAGGCGATCCCGGGCCAGCAGGTCCGCGTGGCTTAGCGCCAGCTTGCCGTAGCGATCGCGAACGAAGGGATCGGCCCCGGCCAGGTAGATGGCCAGGTCCGCGTTGGCGGCCTTTAGTGCCGCAGCCAGGCCACCCTCCAAGGCGTAAAGGTAAGAGGCGCCGGCCGTACCATTCGGTAGCGGCACGTCGAGATCGCTCTCGAGCTTGCGAAACGGGAAATTGTTCGCGCCATGGATTGAGAAGGTGAAGACCGTGGGGTCGTCGGCGAAGATGGCGGCCGTGCCGTTTCCCTGATGCACGTCGCAGTCGAGTATGACGACACGTTCGGCGCGCTCCTCGGCCTGCATCGCCCGGGCGGCGACGGCGGCATCGTTGAAGACGCAGAAACCCTCGCCACGGTCCGAGAACGCGTGATGAGTGCCACCCGCCAGGTTGACCGCCACCCCGTCCTCGAGCGCGCTGCGGCAGGCCGCAAGGGTGCCCCCCACGGAGCGGCGCGAGCGTTCGACCATCCCTTCCGACCAGGGGAAGCCGATCCGACGGATCGCTGACTCGCTCAGTGTGCCGTTCTTCACCCGCTCGAGATAGTCGCGGGTGTGGACACGCAACAGCTGCTCGTCCGTGGCGGACTCCGGCACGACGAGCTCGTGTGTGGCCGAAAGTTCTGATGCGGCCACACGCTCTCGGAGCCGGGAGTACTTGGCCATCGGGAATCGGTGCCCCGCAGGCAAGGGCAGATCGAAGTGGTCGCAGTAATAGATCTTCATCGAAATCGCTCGTGATGGGGCGAAAGGTCGCGTGGCGGCAGGCGCCCGCACAAGTGCGGGCCGTGCTGGATTCGCGGAGCCTGAATACGCTAGATTAGAGTCGGAGCTTTCGAACCGTGCTGACGAGAAACCTGTCGCCGCTGCTATTCGTGCTGGCGGCCTGCGCGCCCGGCGAGCTGGCCGTCGACTACGGCGCCCTGCAATTGATCTTCCTCGACGTGGGTCAGGGCGACGCGATCGTCATCCGCTCGCCTGAGGGCAAGGTGGCGTTGGTCGACGCCGGTCCGGGTGTGGATGCCAGCGAAATGTTGCGCCGTCACGGCGTCGCGGCTCTCGACATCGCCATCGCCACCCATCCCCACGCCGACCACATCGGCGGGATGGCGGACGTGCTCCGATCGCTGCCGGTCCGCTTCTACATGGACAACGGAGTGCCTCACACGACACAAACCTATCGGGAGCTGTTGCGGACGCTGGAGGGCTCCGACGTTGCGTATCTGGAGGCGACGGCGCGGACGATCGACCTGGGGAGCGTGACCCTACGGGTTCTACCGCCGCCGCCCACCGGAGAGAACCACAACAATCGGTCGATCGGACTCATCGTCGAGCACGGTGCGTTCTCGGCATTGCTAACCGGTGACTCGGAGGTCGAGGAGCTCAACTACTTCCTATCGTCGGGCGTTCCGGACATCACGCTCATCAAGGCGGCCCATCACGGCGCTCGTGACGCGGTAACCCCGGCCTGGATTGCCGCGACCCAACCCGAAATCGTGGTGATCTCCTGCGGTCGCGCCAACGAGTACGGCTACCCGCACCCCTGGGCGCTTCGCTACTATGAAAGCGGGGGCGCCGAGATCTACCGCACGGACCGCGACGGCGAAGTCATCATCACCGCTTGGGACGACGGACGATACTCGGTGATTACGACTCGCGAGCGTGCATTGGCGATAGAAGATGGCCGCTGAGAAGTTCTACACGGTCGATCGCATCGAAGAAGAGCAAGCGATACTCGTCGGCGACGCCGGGGACGAACTGAACGTGGCGCTGGGCGAGCTGCCCAAGGGCCTGGCTGAGGGCACTGTGCTGCGGGTGCCCCTCGCTGCCGCGGGCGATCTCGATTGGCCGAGTGCCCGGATCGATGCCGACGAGATGGAAAGGCGCTTGAACGAAGCTGAGAGGCTGCTGAGCGATTTGCGGCGCAGAGATCCCGGCGGTGACGTCAGCCTATAGCCGTTTCTCGTAGGGTTGGGTGTGGAGACGCGAGATCCGTTCGCTGAGTTCGACGCGCTGGTCAAGAGGCTCGAGCGGCAACCGCCGGACCGTGTGGCCGAGCTGGGCCCACGAGCCCGGCCAAGCTTCAAGGCTTTCGCGGCAAAGTGGTTGCTCCGCAGCGCTCTGGTCGTCGCCGCGCTGATCCTGCCGTTCTGGGTTCTGGTCGGCTCATCCGTATTCTTGTATCGTCACTACGCGGTGCCGACCTGGCCAGCGCTGCTCGCCGCGGCCCTGCTGACTGCCCTGCTACTGCTCTTTTACGCGTCGTGGGTGGCAAAACGCATCTCAGGTAGACGCCGGGTGCCCGTCAACGTCAGCCGGGCGATCCTGGCGGTCGTAGGCGCCTATTGCTTGTATACGCTCGTCTACCTGTCGGGAATGAACGTCAAGCATGCGGAGGTCAGGAGCGAATACCGGTCGCTGCACCCGTTGCTGCGGGTCGCCACCAGCACGCTCATCCTGATAGATAGCGATGTGATCATCACCGACATGGAACGCCAAGCGGAAGACTACGCAGCGATGGGCTTGCCGGCCTATGAGCGCTCGCTGCATTTCGTTCAGGAGGACGGCTACGTTCACGCCGCTGACTTACGCACCATCGGCCGCAGCGAGTGGCGAAACCTGCTGTTGAAGGCATATTTCAGGGTTATGGGTTTCAGGACCTTGAGACACGTGGGCACCGCCGACCACCTGCACGTCTCCTTGCCCAATTCCTAACTGGAGAAACCAGTGCTGACAGAGAGCGAGACCATCGAAGAGCTAATCCGCTGTTGGGACGGCGAATACGTCGTAACCCGCTACGACCGTGAGACCGCTGCCTGGATGTTCATCGCCGTGCACTCCACCGTGCTGGGGAATGCGTCCGGCGGCACGCGCATGAGGGTCTACGACACTCCGAGCGGCGGGCTACGGGACGCTCAACGTCTCGCGGCCGGGATGACGTACAAGTGGGCCGGCGTCGATTTCCCGCAGGGCGGCGGCAAAGGTGTGATCGCGCTGTCGCGCCCCGTGGACGGCGAGCAGCGTGATCGCTTGCTGGAGCGCTACGGGGATCTCGTCGAGTCGTTGCGCGGCAGTTTCTCCACCGGCGCTGATTTGGGTGTCGGCCCGGAACAGGTTCGCACCATCGGACGTGAGACGAGCCATGTATTCGGACTCAGAGGGGCCGGCGATCCAGGCCCCTGGACCGCGCTCGGCGTCTTCACTGCCATTCAAGCGGTGGCCGATGAGTTGTTCGGCACCGCCGATTTGACCGGCCGCACGGTGCTTGTGCAGGGGGTCGGCGACGTCGGGGTGCCGCTCTGCAAACGTCTTGTCGTGGCTGGAGCGAAGCTGAAGATCAGCGATCTCGATACGGATCATGCGCGGGGGATAGCCGAGGAACTGGACGCGGAAGCTGTGAACGCGGACACCATTTATGGCGAGGGTTGCGACATATTCGCCCCTTGCGCTGTGGGCGGCGTACTCAATGCCTCCACGATCACACGACTCGCGTGCAAAGGCGTCGCCGGTGCCGCGAACAACCAACTCGAGTCACGTGCCGATGCCGACACATTGCGTGATCGTGGCATCCTCTATTCGCCGGACTTCATCACGAACGCCGGCGGTGCGGTGGCGCTCTGTGGGTTGGAGGCCCTGGGTATGAGCGACGATTACGTCGCGCGGAAGATCCTCTCCATCAAAGACACGTTGAAGTCGATTTTCAGCGAGGCGAGGGAGAACAAAGAGTCACCCCTCGACGCCGCGGAGCGCCGCGTGCGGCAGGTACTCAGCAGAGGGCCTGCCTGACCGGGCTCTACTCCGCGCCCGATACTGGAACCTCTACTCGGGTTCGCTCCCATTCGAGGACCACCAGCACGTTCTCGCCTTCCGCGGCCTCGGCGCTGATCGTGAAGGTCTCCACGTGGCCGGCGGTCTCACCCGCCGCGACGGTGGCGCGACCCACTTCCTTAGCCTCGACCCCGTCCTTGTAGAAGCGCTCGTGTCCCCACTGAGTAATCGACGCGTTGACGATTACTTCCCACTCCGATTCCCCGGGTATCGTGTACAGCGAATACGTTCCCGGTTCAACGCGGATCCCCGCGATGCTCAAGGGGATCGACGTGTGGATCATCGTGGGCTCATTGGCCCCGGTTCGCCACAGCTCGCCGTACTCCTCGAGCCCGCCGAAGATCTCGCGACCGTTCGCCGAGGGCCGACCGTAACAGATCTTAGCGGGGCTGCCGGCGACTTGGAAGCTGATCGAATCGAGTGGGCTGCGACGTGTGTCGAGTGGCAGCCGCTCGGTGTTCATCGTTATGCAGGCCAACTCCGATTCCTGCTCGGGCGCCGCTGTGCCTCGATCGGCGGTGGTGATCACGCTGCCGATGACGGCCAGCACGGCAAAAACGTTGACGCCGATGCGCTTCTCCATGTCCATTCCTCGATAGTTGGGGTCGAAGCCACGAGATCACGGCTCATCGCTGTGCACGATCTCGATAACGTCGCTAGATAGTTAATTTCCTCCTGAGGTCAACCCCCGCTGTGAAATGGCCTGGTACTTGCCAACCTGAGCCGGGCGAGCGAAGCTATGTTCCACTCAAAAGACACCGCGTCATCAACGACAGCCTTGATAGAGGAAAGACTATGGCTAGCGCGATCTTCACGGCACCTACGCCTCAGAACGAGCCGGTTCGCTCCTACGCACCCGGAACGCCGGAGCGCGAGTCGCTGAAAAAGAAGTTGGACGAGCTGGCGGGCCAGCAGATCGATATCCCGCTGATCATCGATGGGAAAGAGGTGCGGACGGGGGATACGGGCAACTACGTCATGCCCCACGATCACCGTCATGTTCTGGCCACCTGGCACAAAGGAACGGCCAAAGAGATCGAGTCCGCCATAGCCACGTCGCAGCGGGCTTGGAAGGGCTGGTCGCTGCTGCCTTGGGAAGATCGAGCGGCCGTCATGCTGAAGGCGGCGGACCTTCTGGCCGGCCCCTGGCGCGACACCGTGAACGCGTCGACGATGCTGGGGCAGAGCAAGACCGCGCACCAGGCGGAGATCGACGCCGCGGCCGAACTCATCGATTTCTGGCGCTTCAACGTCCACTACGCTGAGAAGATCTACAAGGAGCAGCCGGAGATAAACGACCCCGGCATCTGGAACCGCATCGACCACCGGCCGCTGGAAGGCTTCGTCTACGCCATCACGCCGTTCAACTTCACATCGATCGCCGGCAACTTGCCCGCGGCGCCGGCGCTTATGGGCGGAGTCTCTCTCTGGAAGCCATCCCGCACCTCGATCTACAGCAATTACTTCGTGATGAAGGTGCTGCAAGAAGCGGGATTGCCCGACGGTGTGATCAACTTCGTGATCGGCGACTCGGCCGCGCTCACCAACTCGATTCTGCCCAGCCCCCACTACGCCGGCCTTCACTACACCGGCTCGACGGAGGTCTTTCTGATGCTGTGGCAGAAGATGGCGGAGAACCTGCGGATTTACCGGAATTACCCGCGCATCGTGGGTGAGACCGGCGGTAAAGACTTCGTGGTGGCCCACAGCAGCGCCGACGTCGATGCGCTGGTGGTAGCGCTGACCCGTGGTGCCTTCGAGTATCAGGGACAGAAGTGTAGCGCCGCCTCCCGGGCCTACATCCCGGAATCGCTATGGTCACGAGTGAAAGAGCCGCTGGTCGACATGGTGAACAGCATCAAGATGGGTGACCCGCGTGACTTCCGGAACTTCATGTGCGCGGTGATCGACAATAGCGCATTCAAGAGCATCTCCGAGTACATCGATGAGGCGAAGAGCAGCGCAGATATGGAGATCGTCGCCGGCGGCGGCTACGACGACAGCAAGGGCTACTTCATCGAACCGACCGTCGTCGTCAGCAAGGATCCTAAGACGCGCCTCATGTGTGAAGAGATCTTCGGTCCAGTGCTCACGCTCCACGTCTACCCCGACAATAAATGGGCGGAGATGTTGGAACTATGTGACACCACGTCTGCTTATGCCCTCACGGGTGCCGTATTCGCCCGCGATCGCGCGGCTTTGGAGGAGGCCGGTAGGGTGCTGCGCTATACAGCGGGTAACTTCTACATCAACGATAAGCCGACGGGTGCAGTCGTCGGCCAGCAGCCGTTCGGCGGTGGGCGTGCCAGCGGCACGAACGATAAAGCCGGCTCGAGCCTGAATTTGATCCGCTGGGTCAGCCCGCGGACGATGAAGGAGAACTTCGTGCCGCCGAAAGACTACCCGTATCCGTATATGGGAGGGAAGTAGCGAGGAGTAGAGAGTGAAGAGTGCAGAGTGAAAAGTAAGAGGGAGGAGTGACGAACTCGCTGTGTTCTGTACTCTCTACTTTTCACTTCATCACTTTTCGTTTTGCTGCCCAGGCTCGCGCTGCGGCGATTTCAGTTGCCGATCGAACTGGACGACCTCGGTCAGCTGCCTCACCGACGTCTCCAAGCTGTCGAGTTGATTCTCGATCCGGCCCAACCGCGAGTCTTGTTCAGCGTCCCTCACTCCCGGCTGAACCTGTCGACCCGCTCTCGCCCCGGCGATGTCTTTCAAGAACGGCTTGATGGCGAAGCGAAGGGTCAGGCCGGTGACGGGGATGAGGACGACGAGTATCCCTGCTGTCGTAAGCATGAGTTCTTGAATCTGCCACCACGGCATCTAATCACCCTCCTGCAGCCTCGCTGCGACCTGGTGCCCGCTCTGGCACACTCACGACGTTGATGTTAGCAGGGCCGTTGCTGTGGGTCCAGGCTGGAAAATCGCTTTGGCGGCTGGCGCCGGCCGCCGGGCGCGGGCATATTGCAAACGAGCCGTGGGGGCCGGTACTCTGGGGCCGAGGGGGCCAAGATGCAATGCGCGATGTGTCATGAGCGGAAGGCGGAGGCACAGTACTACCGGATGAATACTGTGACGGAGGGCATCGAGCATCTCTGCCGCCCGTGCTGGCTCGCGCTGCGGAAGTCGGAAGCGGACGACTGGCGCTATTACAAGGGCGCCGGGCGACTCGTTCTCCTCTACACGGTTTTGCCCGTAGTCGTCACGGCGGTGGTGGTCTGGCTACTGGCGGTGTGGATACTATGAAGACCTGTCAGCACTGCGGCGCTTACATACCGGACCACACCCATCGCTGTCCCCATTGTCGAGGCATGCACCCGAGGGGCAGCTGGTCGTTTCAAGCGTTCCTGGTCATCGTCGTGACGGCGACAGCGGTGGCGGTCCTACTGCTGGGCTAGGATTGATGGGCGCCGGCCCTAGAAGGGGGACGGCCCCTTGGGCTTCTTGTAACGAGGACGCGCCTGGTCGAGATAGCGCTGTAACTCGGAGTCGCTGAGCTCGTAGGGATCCTGGGTGTGCTTGTGGCTCGGGAGAGGGGCGGTGAATTCGTCTCCCTGCTGTCCGTGTGTGGGCCTGAAGACGAGCTCGTGGCGCCCGTGCTCGCGCTCGACGATCCAGGCCTGGCCGGACCGGTCGGTGAACTTCCGAGACATCGCAACCTCCAGAGGTATGGCCACCCGGGTTCGAGAAAGGTGCGAAAGGTGGCGCAAGAGCGCGAGATCACAGATAGTTCTGGACGTCGCTGGCAGGTCGAATACACGGAAGGCGGCGTGCGTGGCATGCTGACGATGAACCGCATCGTCTTCCGGGCGCTCGAGGGTGAGATCGCTGGCGAAGAACGCTTTCTGACGGTCTACCCCGGATATCTCGAGTCGGTGGATGACCATCAACTGGAGGTGGCGCTATCGCAGGCCCAGACTGTAAGCACGCCCTGGTAGCCGCAGTCGCGGTGGCGCTGGGCACGATGAGCTGCGGAGGAGGCGGCAACGCGCCGGCTCCCACCGCCGAGACGATTGCGATCAGCGGGTACATTCGTCTGGCAGGAAGCACGCCTCTGGAGAAAGTGATGTTGAAGACCGAGGATCCCGAGGGTGCAGAGCTGGAAATCGTCGGGGACTACCACGCCGAGTTGCATCGCCTGTCGGGCGCCAAGGTGCGGGCGAGCGGCGAAGTGTCTGAAGGGCGTTTCTCGGTCTCCAGCTATGAGATCGAGGATATCGCCGGCCGCCGGCCGATCGTGGGCGTCTTGCAGGTGAGCGACGGCAGCACCTCCATCGTACAGACCGACGGCGATCGCGTGAACCTGCGAGCCGCGCCCGACGAGCTGCTGGCACAAGACGGTGCCAAGGTCTGGGTCATCCTCGATACAGGTGGGACGATCGTTGGTTATGGAATCCTCCGGGAACGGTGAGCCGGGCGGAGTCGATCCGCAATTCCAGATGTTCGACGAGTCGCCTAGAGAAGAAGAGATCGGTCTGATCTCCTACGAGCACGAGAACTGGTCGGTGTTGTTGCAGACTCGCGAGTGTGCCGACCGACTATTTCGCGGCCGCTTTCTGTTCCGCTCGCAGGGCCGGGAGCTGAGGACCACCGATCTCTTCATCGAGACCACCTACAACGAGGTGCTGGAGCGGGCGGCGAATTTCGAGGAGCACCTGATCCGCGACCTCATACGATCTCTTCTCTAAACTTGGTAATCGACTACAGATAGGTGAGATACGGCGATCGACGGCACGGTTCTCCAGGGGTCGGTCGCCTCGCGTCGGCCCTCCTCATCCTGGTCTGGACCGGCTGCCAGGCACCAGCGGGCACGGGACCCGTCGCCGGGCCGCCGCAGCCTCGGGAGCCGACTCCGCAACCGGTTGACGCGCCGGAAGAGACGGCCCCGGCGCCGGCATCGGTGGGGGCGGCACTGACCAAGGTCGGGGCCGATGGAGCGCCGCGAACCCTGGGAGCGCTGCGCGGCGAGCGCTCTGATCTCGTCGCTGCGCTGGACCGGAGCTTGGAATGGTTTGAGAAGCCGTCGAGCCTCGAGTCCTTTCCCGTCGCGGGGATCACCCACGAGCACGCCTGGACGAGCGTTGCGGTCTTTCGCGAGCTGCTGGTAAACGTCGTCGACGACGCCGAGCTCGAGCGGAGTTTGCGGCGCGAATTCGATTACTACATGAGTTCGGGCGCAGATGGCCGAGGGACGGTCCTCTTTACGGGTTACTACACCCCCGCGTTCGAGGCGTCGCGAGCCCGCACCGGCGTTTACCGCTATCCTCTGTACGCACTGCCCGCGGACCTGCTGAAGGACTCTGTCACCGGCCAAACGCTCGGTCGTCGCTTCGGCGATCGAATCGTTCCGTACCCGACGCGGGCGGAGATCGAAGCGTCGGAGATGTTGGCCGGAACAGAGCTGGCTTGGCTGGACGATCTGTTCGACGTCTACCTAATCCACGTCCAAGGCTCGGCCGCCCTATCACTCACGGATGGGTCCACGCTGCATCTGGGCTACGCGGGGAACAACGGCTATGACTACGTGAGCGTCGCCCTGGAGATGGTGGCGGACGGCAAGATCTCGGAGGACGAACTGAGCCTCGAAGAAGTGCGTTCGTTTTTCGATCGGAACCCCGAAGAGCTAGCGCCTTATCTCCGCCGCAATCCGCGCTTCATATTCTTTCGCGAGGAGGACGGATCACGCTGGCCCCTCGGGTCGCTTGGCGTGAAAGTCACCGCGATGCGATCTTTGGCGGCCGACAAGGAGATCTTCCCCCCGGGCGGCGTTACCCTCGTCGTGACCTTCATGACGGATGAGTCTGGCAGGAACCGGCCGGTCGAGCAGTTCATGCTCGACCAGGATAGCGGCGGCGCGATTCGAACACCGGGTCGAGCGGACATCTATTTCGGTATCGGTCTTCAGGCGGAACGTCGCGCCGGTGGCCAGTACGCTGAGGGACGTCTGTACTACCTTTTTCTCAAGCCAGACCGAGTGAACGTGTGGAGGGAGCGCCTGCGCTGACCGGAGGGCGACGATAGCGCTCGGCGCTCGCATCTTCGTGACGCGTTCTCGGTCTCTGAGGAGCCCGTGACTTGCCTGTAAAGCTCCACGTCGCGATCGCCCTCGGCCTCGTCGCCGGCCTGGCCTTGGGAGTGATGGCGGCCGTTACCGAGTCGCCGCTGTTGCAGTGGCTCGCCTCGGCCGTCGAGCCTTTGGGCCGCGCCTTCGTGGACCTCCTCAAGATGGTCGTGATACCCCTGGTCACCGCGGTCGTGTTCGTCGGAGTGGCCTCGCTGGGCGATCTGCGACGCCTCGGGCGCATGGGTGCGGCATCGTTGGGCTTCTTCGCGGTAACGGCCGTTCTTGCGGTCCTCTTCGGGATGGGAGTCATGCGGCTGCTCTTGCCGTTAGCCAGCGATGCCGCGGCGCAGGCCGCGACAACGACGTCGCTGGAGGCTCCAACCATTCCAGGTCCGTTGGAGTTCCTGCTCGGCCTCATCCCGAGCAATCCGTTCGAAGTGGCCGTCGAGGGCGCTCTGCTCCCGCTCATCGTCTTCACCGTGCTGTTCGCGGCCGCGACAGGTACGCTCCCCGAGGCCCAACGCCAAACGCTGCTGACCTTCGCCCGGGCGGTCGCCGCGGCGTTGGTCAAGCTCGTTCACTGGATACTCTGGCTCGCCCCGCTGGGCGTCTTCGCCTTGGCCGCGCCCGTTACCGCTCGGGCGGGTTGGGCCATGCTCCAGAGCTTGCTGGTGTTCGTTCTGGCTGTGCTCGCCGGCCTACTTCTCTTCGTCCTCGTCGTGTACGTGCCGGCGGTCAAGTTCCTGGCGCGAGTAGAAGTGGGGAGCTTCCTGAAAGCTTGCATCAGCCCACAGATCATCGCTGCTGCGACGACGTCTCAACCGGCGACCGTTCCCGCGATGCTGGAAGCGGCCGATGATGAACTCAAAGTCGAGGGTGCCGTGTCCAGTTTCGTAGTTCCCTTGGGGGCCGGTTTGGGCCGAGCCGGCAGCGCTCTGTTCCAAGGCGCTGGGATCGTGTTCCTTGCCTGGCTCTTTCGCGTCCCGCTTCCGGCGGCCGGAATCGGCGGAGCCGTGCTGGCCACGTTTATCGTCTCATTCACCGTGCCCAGCATCCCCGGCGGGAGCGTGCTCAGCCTGGCGCCGGCGCTGGGGACTATCGGGATTCCTCTGGACGGCATGGCCGTGCTCCTGGGCGTCGATCGCATTCCTGACATGGCGCGGACGGCGACCAATGCCACCGGCACAATGACGGCGACCGTCGTGGTCGACCGGTTCGAAACGGGCGAGGGAAGCCCGGGGCTTGAGGCGGATCGACCCGCGAGTCTGGACATTTCGCGGACGTAATCTAAACTGAACGCGAGGGTCGGCAGACCGAGATCGTCTTCACCTCGAGCGAGCGAGTGACAGAGCGGATCGACGTGGGTTTGATCGGTGCCACCGGCACCGTGGGGAGGCAGCTCGCGAGGCAGCTCCGGAACCATCCCTGGTTCCGGCTCGCCCAAGTCGCCGCTTCGTCGGCTTCGGCGGGCCTGGCCTTTGGAGCGGCGGTGGTCGACGATATCGACGACGCCGAGTCCGCTTTCGGAAGCGAGCTTCTCGACCTCCCGCTCAGGGAGCCTGCTGACATCTGGGAGCCCAAGCTCCTTCTGTCGGCGCTACCCAGCGCCGTCGCCGGGCCGTTGGAGATCGAGCTCGCCGAGCGCGGGCATTTGGTCGTCAGCAACGCGTCCAGTCACCGCATGGACCCCGACGTGCCGCTCATCATACCGGAACTGAACCCTGACCACCTGGAGCTGGTCGACCGACAGCGCTGGAGAGGCGGCCTCGTCACTAACCCCAACTGCTCTGTGGTGGGCCTGGCCGTGGCGCTGGCACCCCTTCACCTCGCCTTCGGCCTGGACGCGGTCTCGGTGTCCACGCTACAGGCGCTGTCCGGGGCGGGACGGCCCGGTCCATCGGCGGGAGCGATGGTGGACAATGTGCTGCCGCACATCGCGGGTGAGGAAGAGAAGCTGGCCTGCGAGCCCCAGAAGATCCTCGGAACTCTTGCAGGTTCGACCGTGACTCCAGCGGCCTTCCGGGTCAGCGCCCACACACACCGGGTACCCGTGTCGCACGGCCACCTGCAGGCGGTTTCGGTGAGGCTGAGGCAAAGAGCTGAGCCTGACGCGGTGGCCGCGGTTCTGGCCGGATTCAAGGGGGCTCTCGGGGATACTCGGCTGCCGTCGGCGCCCGCCAAGGTCATCGAGCTGCTGGCCGACGACAACCGGCCGCAGCCACGTCTCGACAGGGATCGCGGAGACGGGATGACTGTCAGCATCGGTCGAGTGCGCCGCTGCGAGGTGTTCGACGTGAAGTTCACGCTCTTAGTCCACAATCTCGTTCGCGGTGCGGCAGGTGCGGCGTTACTCAACGCCGAGCTCTGCCGCAGCCGCGAGCTAACGGAGCAGGTCGGAGCGCGATGATCGTCTACAAGTTCGGCGGAACGTCGGTGGCCGATGCCGAGCGACTTCGGCAAGCCGCGGGTCTCGTGGCCGATCGTGAGGGCCCAAGGGTCGTGGTTGTGTCCGCGCTGGCGGGCGTGACGAACGAGCTCGTCGAACTCGCCTTCGAAGCGGTCATCGGCAGTAAGGCCGGAATCGACCGGCACCTGAAGGTCGTGAGCACCCGGCACATCGACGTCGCCAGTGTGCTGTTGCGGGAGTTGGCGGACCGGGACCGGCTCATGGGACGTCTGGACGCCGTCCTCACGCGTCTGGCCGCGGTTGCCTTTCAGGGGCTCGAGACGAGTGACCTCGAAGCGGCCCGGCGCCTGAGCGATGAAGTGAGCGCCGTCGGTGAGGACCTCTCCGCGGAGATGATGGCCGCGGCCCTACAGCAAGAGGGTCTGGCCGCCGTCAGCGTCGACGCTCGCGATGTCGTCAGGACCGATGATCGCTACGGCGGAGCCGTGCCCCGTGACGAAGAGACGACCCGGCTCGTCCGGCACGTTCTGGGGCCGCTACTCGAGCAGGGAAACGTACCCGTGCTGCAAGGGTTTGTGGGTGCGACTGCCGGGGGCGTTACCACCACTCTCGGTCGCGGCGGTTCCGATTTCACCGCCGCCATTATCGGCGCCGCGCTGGGCGCTGAGGACGTCTGCCTCTGGACCGATGTGGACGGCGTTCTCTCCGCCGAGCCCGATCACGTGGCGGCGGCCAAGGTGCTCCCGGAGCTCGGCTACGAGGAAGCCGTCGAGCTCGCCTACTTCGGTGCTAAGGTCATCCACCCCGCCGCCGCCAAACATGCCGCGGCCCGTGACGTCTCCCTGAGAGTCCGCAACGCGCGCAACCCCAACCTGGCCGGAACGCTCATCCGTCATGACACGCGTCGCGCCGCCGGCGTTGCCGCGATCGCCTACAAGCCGAGCGTCACCCTCGTCAAAGTCCGCTCCCGTCCCCTGTTCATGGCGTACGGCTTCCTCGCCCGGGTGTTCGACGTCCTCGCCCGCCACCGGGTACCCGTCGACCTCGTGGCTACATCCCATACGTCCACGGCCTTCACCCTGGACGAGGACGAGGCGCTGGACGCGGTGCGGGACGAGCTCGCCGGGTTCGCCGAAGTTGAAGTATTACCTGAACTGACAACCGTTAGCATTATTGGCCATGGCTTGTTACAGCAAACCGGAATTCTGACGCGCGTCTTCTCGGTTCTCGCCGATACACCGGTTCAGATCATCTCCCAGGCCTCCGATGTCTGCCTGAGTGTCGTCGTCGAATCGGTGACGGCGCTGGACGTCGTGCGGCGACTGCACGCCGAGCTCATCGAAGTGCGCGGCGACTGAGAGAGGAGAGGACGAGTCGTTGAAGATCGCGCTCATCGGATACGGTCGAATGGGAAGGGCGGTGGAGGAGGTCGCGGTCGAGAACGGCGACGAGATCGTGGCGCGGGTGGATCTCGACGAGGATCCCGGCGGCCGCGGATTGAGTGCCGAGAGGCTCGCGGGAGCTGAGGTCGCGATAGAGTTCACCGCACCCGCAGCGGCCGCAGCCAACTTGAGAGCCCTCGCGGCCTGCGGGCTCGACGTCGTGTGTGGCACGACGGGCTGGTTGGATTCCCTTGACGAGGTTGCGGCCGCGGTGGAGTCTGCCGGCACCGGACTCATCCACGCGCCGAACTTCTCGCTCGGCGTACAGGTGCTGTTCAGGCTGGCGCGGCTGGCCAGCCGTTTGTGCGATCGACTGAACGAATACGATCCCCATGTTCTGGAGGTCCATCATCGGCACAAGCTCGACAGCCCCAGCGGCACGGCTCGGAAGCTTGCGGACATCGTTCTCGGTGAGGTGACGCGCAAGGAGCGCTGGGCACTCGGGGCAAGCGAAGGCCCCGCGGATCCGTCCGTTCTGCAGGTCAATGCCGTGCGGGCCGGAGATAGCCCCGGCGTCCACGTGCTGGGCCTCGACGGCCCCGACGACCGGGTCGAGCTGCGGCATGAAGCCCGGAGCCGCAAAGGGTTTGCACGTGGGGCTTTAGCGGCGGCGGATTGGATCCGGGGTCGCCAGGGTGTCTACACGCTGGACGACCTGTTGGCGGAGCTATGGAGCTGAATCGATTCCGCGGGACCGGAACCGCGCTGGTGACGCCGTTCACCCAAGACGGCGCCATCGACGAGGCGCGATTCGTCGCTCACGTCGAGGACCAGATCGCCGGAGGTGTCGAGTTCCTGGTGCCCTGTGGGACCACGGGTGAAGCCGCCACGCTGAGCGCCGACGAGCAGAAGCGCCTCATCGGGCTGACGGTCGAGGCGGCCCAGGGGCGTGTCGCCGTGATGGCCGGTGCCGGCGGCAACAGGACCGACGAGGTGGTAGATCGGGCCCGGGCCGCGCGGGACGCAGGCGCCGACGCGATTCTTTCGGTCAGCCCCTACTACAACAAACCGACGCCGTCGGGCTTGTACCGGCACTACGAGTCGATCGCGAACGCGGTGGCTCTCCCCATATTCGTCTACAACGTACCGGGCCGGACCGGCTCCAATATCGCGCCCGAGACGTTGTTCAGGATTGCCGAGATCGACAACATCCGCGGGGTGAAAGAGGCGTCAGGCGATGTCGAGCAGGTGATGACGATCATCGCCGACCGGCCCGCCGGGTTCCTCGTCATCTCTGGCGATGACACCTTGACCTTGCCCCTGATCGCGGCGGGGGCCGACGGCCTGATCTCGGTGGTCGCCAACGAAGCGCCCGCCATGACGTCGGATCTCGTGCGTGCGGCCCTGGCCGGAGATCTGCCCCAGGCGCGCGAGCTGCACTACCGGCTGATTCGCCTCATGACGGCCAACTTCATCGAGAGCAATCCGGTACCCGTGAAGGCGGCCCTCGAGATGATGGGCCGTGGCCAGGCTCACTACCGGCTGCCACTGGCTCCGCTGCAGGAGTCGAACTCCGAGGCTTTGCGCCAGGCCTTGCTTCAGGCGGGGCTGATTTGATGAGCCTCGCTGAGCAGCTTCGCGTCGAGATCGAGCGCTGGGCGGGGGAACCGCGCCCAGACGCGAAGGCCGCGCGGGCCGCCGTCGATGAGCTGCTGGACGCTCTCGCCGACGGGTCGATTCGCGCCGCCGAGCTGAGCGAAGACGGCTGGGAAGCGGTCGAATGGGTCAAGAAGGGCATATTGCTGGCGTTTCGGATTGGGCTGACCGTCCGCTATACTGGGCCCCTGCCGGCTTACTTCGATCGTGACACGCTGCCGTTAAGACGAATCGAGGGCGTGTCTGAGGACGTTCGAGTCGTGCCGGGTGGCACTTCCGTGCGCGCCGGGTCCTACTTGGCTCCGGGAGTCGTGATCATGCCGCCGGCCTACATCAACGTCGGCGCCTACGTGGGGGAGGATGCGATGATCGACTCCCACGCGCTCGTCGGTTCGTGCGCGCAGATCGGTGCTCGCGTGCACATCAGCGCCGGCGCCCAGATCGGCGGCGTTCTGGAGCCCATCGGCCTGCGGCCTGTCGTCATCGAGGACGATGCCGTGGTGGGCGGAAACGCCGGGGTTTTCGAGGGTACTCTCGTGGGTCGTAGGGCGGTGATCGCCCCTGGCGTTAACCTGACCGCCTCGACGCCGGTCTACGATCTGGTGAGGGAGGTGGTGTACCGGGCCATGCCGGGCCGCCCCCTTTCGATCCCCGCTGGGGCCGTCGTGGTCCCCGGCTCGCGTCGCGCCGCCGGCAAGCTGGCAGAGGAGCAGGGGCTGCAACTCTACGCCCCCATCATCGTGAAGTACCGGGACGAGAAAACGGACGCAGCCACAGCGCTCGAGCAGGCGCTCCGCTAGCGGGCTCGGTCAAGTGGCTCACCGGGTCGACTCGATGGCGCCGGGGCTGAGCGCGAGGGTTCCACGTGGCACCTTGTTTAGCGGGCTGTGTACTTTAGAATACGCCTCAGGCCCCAGAACCGAGCTTGAGGCCCGAGGGCGAAAGCGTGGCCGCGGGCCTCAATCAACCGGATCGATTGCCGCTTCTAGTTGCGCTTGCAAAAGTTGGGGTACTCGAACGAACGATCGATCCTGTAGCCGAACCGTCATTATGACCCCATGAACACTCTGACCCGCGTCGGCGCCCCTGTCTCCGTCGAATGTCCGCTCCTCGCCTTGCCCTGGTGCCAGGGTCCCGACGGATTGGCCGAGCGCCCGACGGCCGTTTTCGACCCCCTGGACCGGGCGCTCGCCTCGACCCTCACCCGGGCGGTAACGTCCGGCGACTTTCGCGCGCGCCGTGGAGAGCTGATCCTCCTCTACCGACACGGCGAAAGCGGGCCGGATCGCGTCCTTTTGGTGGGCGTAGGCGATCGGGCTGACCTCAACTCCGAGCGCTTGAGAGAGGCGGGAGGAAGCGCGGCCCGGCGGGCCGGCGAGCTGAGAATTCCGGAGCTCGGCCTTTCGTTCGCCGCTGGCTGGCTGTCGGGCTCGCTGGACTTGAGGACCGCGGTCAG